>NZ_JBEYTJ010000001.1:498157-694050 GCF_040642995.1 Nonomuraea sp. NPDC047529
TTGCTGCGAGTGTGCTGCCTCCTCCCCCCCGCTCCCCCCCCCCCTCGCCCCCCCCCCCCCCCCTGTCGCGGGCCCAAACCCCCCCCCCCCCCTGGGGTTGGCGGGGGCCCCCGCTTCGTGTTCCCCCGGCCTGTTGACGGCATACCAAGCGCTTGCTAGAACTCCGGGCATGGCGCTGTCACCGCTCGACGATCACCCCGTGCACCAGACCGCCCAGGTCATGCGGCACGTCGCCACCTCCGACCGCAACTTCTACGACCGCTACTACTTCAACTGCCACGCCGGCACCGACGAGCTCATGCTGATCGTCGGCCTCGGCCAGTACCCCAACCTCGGCGTCACCGACGCCTTCGCCTGCGTACGGCACGGCGACCTGCACCGCGTCGTACGGGCCTCGCGCGAGCTGGGCCCCGACCGGATGAACACCGGGATCGGCCCGTTCCGCGTCGAGGTCGTCGAAGGGCTCAAGCGGCTCCGCGTGATCCTGGAGCCGAACGAGCATGGCCTGTCCTTCGAGCTCGACTGGGAGGGGACGATCCCGGCGACCCTCGAACCCCGCCATTTCCTGCGCTGGCAGGAGCGGGTCATGTTCGACTCGGTACGGCTCGCCCAGACCGGCCGCTGGACGGGCAGCATCACCATCGGCGACCAGGGGATCCCGGTCACCCCCGACCGCTGGCTCGGCACCAGGGACCGCTCCTGGGGCGTCCGGCCGGTCGGCGAGCCCGAGCCGCCCGGCATCCAGGCGAACAACTCCGGCACGTTCTACTGGCTGTACGCGCCGATGAGGTTCGACGACCACGCCATCCTGTGCATCGTCCAGGAGGACGAGCATGGCCGGCGGCTGCTGGAGGAGGCCGTACGCGTGTGGTCGGACGGGCGGGAGGAGGAGTACCTCGGCCGGCCGGACTACCGCCCGGTCTACGCCCCTGACACCCGGGACGTCGTGGAGGCGGTGATCGCCTTCTCGCCGCCGGGCGGCAGACCGTTCGAGGTGCGCTGCACGCCGGTGCTGCCGGTCCATCTCATGGTCGGCACCGGGTACGGGTTGGAGCCGGACTGGAGGCACGGCATGTACCAGGGGCCGGGGCCGGTCGTGCAGGGAGTGACGTACCGGCTGCCCGACGACGCCGCCAGGATGTGGGGCCTGGTCGACGCCGTCGGCCGCTTCGAGTACGACGGGCTCGTCGGCCACGGCCTGTTCGAGTACTGGGCGCTGGGCCCGCACCCGTCGTTCCCTGGACAGAACTAGTCGACGGGCTTCGCCTGCGCGCAGACGATCTGGACGACCTTGCTGGGGTCGTCCGCGTTCACGGCGCCCGGCGGGAGCTCGGTCGCAGGCAGCGCGGGGACCGCCCGTACCGTCTCGCCCTCGGGCAGGGTGGCGCTCGGCGCGTCCTCGGGGGTGGCGGGAGCGATGGGCGCGGCTTCGGGGGCGCCGGGCGCGCCCTCAGGGGCGGCGGGGGCGCTGGGCGTGGTGGGGGCGGCCTCGGTGGTGGTCAGGGGGGAGATCTCGACCGTGACGCCCGGCTCGGCGTCAGGTGCGGGCGCGCCGTCCTTGCGCTCGCCCTTCTCGTCGCGGGCGACGAACACGCGGGCCGCCACGCTGTGGACGAACTTGACCTCCTTGCCGTCCGGCGTCCGGCAGGACACCCCGGCCATGGTGGGGGCCGTGGTGGCGGCCAGGGTGGTGGCGGCCACGGTGGTGGCTGCGGGGACGTCGGGGGCGGGGGGCGCGTCGGCCAGGGCGGAGCCGCCCAGGACCGCGAGCGCGAGCACCCCCACCGTGCCGAGGACCGCGAGACGTCGCTTGAACATGCATTCTCCTCAGTCGAATCCAGTCGAATTCAGTCGCATCCATCCGAACGCCCCGATCGTGCTCGCCCACACCTGAAGCGATCCTGAACGCGCCCAAAAGGATCTTCAGGTTGGCTTTAGGTTCACTCAGGCACTCTGGACGTCGTGCGAGTGCTGCTGGTGGAGGACGAGGAACGGCTGGCCGGCCTGATCAAGGGCGGGCTGGCGGGCGAAGGCTTCGCGGTCGACGTGGCCCACGACGGGCGCGACGGCCTGTGGATGGCGACCGAGAACGCCTACGACGTGATCGTCCTGGACGTGATGCTGCCCAGGATGAACGGCTACACGGTGTGCTCCCGGCTGCGCGAGGCGGGCGACTGGACCCCGATCATGATGCTCACCGCCAAGGACGGCGTCCACGACGAGGCCGAGTCGCTCGACAACGGCGCCGACGACTACCTGGCCAAGCCGTTCTCGTACGTGGTGCTGCTGGCCCGGCTGCGCGCCCTGGTGCGGCGCGGCGGGACCGAGCGGCCGGTGACGATCACCGTCGGCGACCTGGTGGTCGACCCGGCCGGCCTGCGCTGCCGCAGGGGCGGGGTGGAGATCGGGCTGACGCCGAAGGAGTTCGCGGTGCTGCACGCGCTCGCCCGGCGGCCCGGGGAGGTGGTCTCCAAGGGCGAGCTGCTGGCCCAGGCGTGGGACTTCTCCTACGACGGCGATCCGAACATCGTCGAGGTCTACATCAGCGCCCTGCGCAGGAAGATCGACCTGCCGTTCGGCCGGACGTCGCTGATGACCGTCCGTGGGGCGGGCTACCGGTTGGAGCCGGCGTGAGGGCCCCGCTCGGAGCGCGGCTCAACCGGCTGCGGGTGAGCTGGGGGCGCCTGAGCCAGGGCCGGGTGAGCTGGGGCCCGGCGAGCTGGGGGCGGGTGTCGGCCGGGTTGTCGTCGGTGCGGTTGCGGGCCACCGTCGCGGCGACGCTGGTGGTGGCCCTGGCGCTCGGCGTCGCCGCCCTGGTGCTGGTCATGGCGTTGCGCGGCACGCTGGAGGGCAACGCGGGCGAGGAGGCGGCCAGGCGGGCCGCGGCGGCGGTGTCGTACGCGGAGACTGTGCCGTACGCGGCGTTGCCGGTCACCGAGACGTTGCCGGTCACCGAGACGGAGCCGGTCGCGCCGGAGGGAGCGACGCCACCGTCGAGAACGGTCTCCGGCCAGGCGAGCGAGACCCTGGCGGAGGACGCGGCCGTGGTCCGGCTCGCCGATCCCGACCTCGTCCTGGCCGGCCGGGCCACCGGCTCGCCCGCCCTGTGGGCGCAGCCGGCCAGCTACGCAGTCGCGGGCCTGCAGGTGACCACGCCGACCGGCCCGGCCACGCTCTGGTCGCGGGTCTCCCTGGACGGCGTGCGGAAGGCCGTCGAGGCCCTGTACAGCGCCTTGCTGCCCGGCGTGCCCGCCCTGCTGCTCGTGGTGGCCGGCATGACCTGGTTCTCCGTGGGCCGCGCGCTGGCCCCCGTGGCCGCGATCAGGGCCAAGGTGGCCGACATCACGGCCCGCGACCTGCACCAGCGGGTGCCGGTACCGGGCTCCAAGGACGAGATCGCGGCCCTGGCCACCACCGTGAACGGCACCCTCGACCGTCTGGAGACGGCCGTGGGCCGGCACAAGCGGTTCGTCGCCGACGCCGCGCACGAGCTGCGCAGCCCGATCGCCACCCTGCGCGCCCGGCTCGAACTGGCCGAGCAGAGCGAGCTGACCCGCGAGGCGCTGGCCGACGTCGAACGCCTCCAGGCGCTGGCCGCCGACCTGCTCATGCTGGCCAAGCTGGACGCCGGCGAACCGCTGCGCACCGGCGAGCTGGACCTGGGCCAGGTGGCGGCCGAGGAGTCGCTGCGCGCCCGGCGGCGGCCCGAGGTGCGGGTGGAGCTGGACATCGAGCCCGACGTGGTGCTGAACGGCTCCCGCGCCCACCTCGACCGGCTGGTCACCAACCTGGCCGACAACGCCGTACGGCACGCCGCCTCGGCCGTACGCGTACGGGTGCGCGCCGAGGAGGACCAGGCCGTGCTCGAAGTGCAGGACGACGGCCCCGGAATCCCGCCGGAGCACCGCGAGGCCGTCTTCGGCCGCTTCACCCGCCTGGACGAGGCGCGGGCTAGGGACGCGGGCGGCGCGGGGCTCGGCCTGCCCATCGCCAGGGACATCGCCCACCTGCACGGCGGCACGCTGACGTACACGGACGCCGGGTTCGTGGCCCGCTTCCCGCTCGCGGAGGGGGCGCTCAGTCCGGCTTGACGGCCAGGGCGTAGTTCGAGCTGCGTTCGAAGATCTCGAACCCGGAGCGGGCGTAGACGCTGACGGCTCCTGTGGGGTTGTCGGCGTCGACGCCCAGCGCGGTCGTGTCGAACCCCTGCGTGCGGAAGGCGGCCAGGGCGTGCGCGATCAGCGCGCTGGCCACGCCCTTGCCGCGCCACTCCCGGAGCGTGCCGATGATCTGGATCCAGGCCCGGCGCACGCCGGCCTGCTCGTTGTAGCCCTCGAAGGTGTGGGTGATGAGCACGCCCACCGCCCGCCCCTCGTGCAGGGCCACGAACGACGATTCCGGCAGGAAGTTCCGGGAGCCGACGATGTAGTCCTGCCAGCTCTCGGGGGTGTGCGGGACGCTGCCCCAGTGGTCGAGGAACGCCTCGTTGCGCACGTGGCGGGCGCCCTCGTCCAGCTCGGGCGACCAGGAGGTGACGGACACCCCGGCGGGCGGTGTGAAGTCCGGCAGCTCGCCCGACAGCGGCCGCCCCATGTGGGCGAACCAGCGGTTGGCGGCGAAGCCGGCCCTTTCGGCCAGTGCCTTCAGCCCGAGGTTGGTGTCGGGCACGTACAGATGGATCTCCAGCGGGACGCCCGGGAAGGCCTTCTCGCTCAGCTCCGGCGCGACGGCCAGGCTCCAGTCGATGATCCGCCGGCCCAGCCCGCGCCCGCGATGGCCGGGGTGCACGCCGCCCGACAGCCGCATGACGTGGGTGTCGGTGGCGGACTGCCGGACCGGCAGGTAGCCGTAGGCGACGATCTCGCCGCCCTCCCTGGCCGCGAGCGTGCCCGCGGCCAGGTCGATCAGGCGGTGGCCGAGCTGCTCCCTGACGTCGTCGAGGTCGTGGACCTCGCCGATGCGATCCTCGGCCTCGATCGCGGCCAGGAGGTCGGCGAGCGCCTCGGTGTCGTCAAGGGTCAGCGGTTCCCACGCCAGGCTCATGGCCAGCAGCCTAGGCCAGCCTGGTGAAGCACCCCAATTGTTTTCCGACCCCTGCGATCCGCTCGGCGAACGCCTCCCGCGTCCGCCGCCCGAACCCGATGAAGAACCGGTTGGCCAGGGCCACTCCCCAGCCTCCCCACCCGGCCACGTCGTAGACGCGGTGCTCCACGCGGGCGCCCTCGGGGTGCGGCAGGACGGTCCATTCGCCCCGGTACCACCAGCCGCCCTGGTAGGCGACGGTGTGCCCGTCCTGCTCGACGGTCATCGGGTAGGCGGGCGGCGAGCCGGTCAGGGCCTGCCACACCTGCTCGACCGGGGCGCCGATCACCCCGGCCACCTCGGTGATCAGCCGTTTCCTCATGGCTTGCTCACCCGGCTGTTCTGGAAGGAGGCGAACAGCCAGCCCTCCGGCGTGCGCAGCGCGGTCAGCGTGACGACGGACGCCCTCTTCGGGTCGGGCACGCCGTCCACCGACGAGGTGCCGCCCGCGATCACCAGCGCGACGTCGTCGGTCAGCGGCCTGACGGTCGGCGCGGGGCCGCCCTCGGCGAGCTTGATGGACGTCCTGAACAGCGCGCGGTGGGTCTCCTCGATCGCCTTCCTGCCCTTGAGGTGCAGGCCGAAGAAGGTGATGTAGTCGGCGTCCTCGGTGAACAGGCCGGCGTAGCCGGCGGAGTCGCCGGCGTTCCAGGTCTCCGTCATCCGCTCGACCAGGCGGGTGATCTCTTCGGACATGGCACAGCTCCCTTCGTGGCGGCGCCTATCCTGGGAGTTGCGCGTCCGGGCAGGGCAGGCGCCGTGTTCGGATGTCGGCCGCCGGGGTGTTGGCGCACCCCGGCGGCCCTTGTCATCTCACCCCTCGGCCGTGCTCGTCCAGGTGAGTTCGCCCTGGTGGAGCCGGTCGAGAAGCCTCCTGATCCAGGCGAGCTCGGCGGCGTGCAGAGCCTGCTCGCACTCGACCTCCAGCATGAGGATCTCCGGCAGGCCACTGTCGTTCATGGCCTTGATGTGCCCTTCCATCCCGGCGAGCGTGCCTTCGAGCGTGGCGGCGCGGGCACGCAGCGCCCGCTGCGCCTCGGACGGCGGCAGGCAGCCGATCAGCGAGATGGCCGCCACGAAGGCGCGCCGGTCGGGGTCGGGCTGCTCCAGCAGCCGCCGGAGCCGGGTGATCAGCTCCTGGCGGCCCTCGTCGGTGATCTCGTAGACCGTGCGCTCGGGCCGGCGGCCCTCACGGTCGGTCTTGGCGGGGACGATCAGCTCGTCCGCGGCCAGCCGCTCGACCGCGTGGTAGAGGCTGCGCGGCAGGCCGGTGATGTAGTCCTTGTGCGTGTCGATGATGAAGCGGTGGAGCTCGTAGGGGTGGCTCGGGTGCACCGTGAGCAGGGCGAGCACGGTCAGGTCGACCAGGCTCTTGCGTTGCGCCATGTTGCCACCCTCCATATTGCACTTTGCAATATAGCCTAGCCGTCGAGCTGGAGGAAGGCCCGCTCGATCGCCTGCCGCGACACCTCCTCCGGGTACGGGAACCGCGTGATCGAGTCGCGCAACCCCTCCACGTGGGCCTTAGCGGCCAGCTCCGCCACCAGCTCCAGCTCGGCCCGCTGCTCCTGGACGAACGCCCGGCCGACCACCGCGCCGTGCCCCGGCACGAACACCTGCTCCGGCAGCGCGTCGAGCATCGCGCCCGTCGTGACCGGCCAGTCGAGCGGGTAGGAGTCGCCGAACGCCGGCGGCGCGCCCTCCTCGACCAGGTCACCGGCGAACACCACGCCGGCGTCCGGCACGTGCAGGACGATGTCGTTGCTGCTGTGCCCGAGCCCGAAATGCCGCAGGTGCACCATGCGTCCGCCGATGTCGAGGCTGGCCGAGGCGGTGAAGGTGTGGTCGGGCGGCACGATCGCGATCTCCTCCATCTCCGCGCGGCGGTCGGGCAGCCGTTCCAGGACGTCCGCGCGATGCTGCTCGCCGTAGACGTCGATCTCCTCGGCGCACCGGACGTGGCTCCAGATCTCGGCGGGACGGAAGAGCGCGTTGCCGAAGTAGTGGTCGAAATGCGAGTGACTGTTCACGACCGTCCATGGATGGCTGGTGATCGTCCTGATCGCGTCGATCAGGTCGGCCGCCTCCCGGTGGGAGCTGCGGGTGTCGAGCACCAGACAGTGCCCGTCGCCCACGATCAGGCCCGTGTTCATGTCGAAGGACTCATGGCGGCGCACGTAGACCCGGTCGCCGACCTCCTGCCACCGCTCGTTCATGCCAACGAACCTTACTTTTCGGACTTCCTGCCGGTCATCCCTGAAGGTAGGCCAGCACGGCCAGGACCCGGCGGTGCCCGTCGGACTCGGGCGGCAGGTCGAGCTTGGTGAAGATGCCGGCGATGTGCTTGGCCACGGCGGCCTCGGTGACGACCAGCTCCCTGGCGATCGAGGCGTTCGCGCGGCCCTCGGCGATCAGGCCGAGGACCTGCTGCTCGCGCGGGGTGAGCCGGGCCAGCGGGTCGCGCCGCCGCCGCAGGAGCTGGCGCACCACCTCCGGGTCCACGACCGTGCCGCCCGCGGCCACCCGGTCGAGCGCGTCCACGAACTCGCGCACGTCGCCGATGCGGTCCTTGAGCAGGTAGCCGACGCCCGCGCCGTCGCCGGACTCCAGCAGCTCGGCCGCATACGTCTGCTCGACGTACTGGCTGAGCACGAGCACGGCCAGGCCGGGATGGCGGCGGCGCAGGTCGAGCGCGGCGCGCAGGCCCTCGTCGGTGAAGCCGGGAGGCATCCGCACGTCGGTCACCACGGCGTCGGGGCGGTGCTCGGCGACCGCCGCGACCAGGGCGTCCGCGTCGCCGACCGAGGCGGCCACGGTGTGGCCGAAACGTTCGAGCAGTCCGACCAGCCCCTCGCGGAGCAGCACGGCGTCCTCGGCGATCACCACGCGCACGGGATCTCCACTCTCACCAGGGTCGGGCCGCCCGGCGGGCTGGACACCGACAATCTTCCCTCCACCACGGCCAGTCTGTCGGCCAGGCCGGTCAGCCCGGTCCCCCTGGCCGGGTCGGCGCCGCCCACGCCGTCGTCGCGGACCTCGACGGCCAGCGTGCCGGCCGCCGTCCGGGCGGTGACCGCGGCCCTGGTGGCCGCGCTGTGCCTGGCGACGTTCGCCAGCGCCTCGCTGACCACGTAGTACGCGGTGACCTCGACCGGCGCCGGCAGCCGGCCCAGCCCGTCGACGTCCACGTCCACGGGCACCGGCGAGCGTCCGGCGACGTCGCGGACCGCCGCGCCCAGCCCCCGGTCGGTCAGCACCTGCGAATGCACGCCCCTGATCAGCTCGCGCAGCTCGGCCAGCGCCTGCCTGGCCTCGTCGTGCGCCCGGCCGAGCGTCCTGGCCATCGGGGAGTCGTCGGGCACGTCCAGCCTGGCCATGCCGAGCGTCATCGACAGCGCGACCAGCCGCTGCTGCGCGCCGTCGTGCAGGTCCCGCTCGATCCTGCGGCGCTCGGTCTCGAACGCGTCCACCAGGCGCGCCCGCGACCGCATGACCTCGCTCAGCTCCGACCCGGTGGGCGCGAGCACCGCCCTGACCATCGCGCCGCGCGCCCCACCCCACGCCGTGATCGTGTACGCCGCCACCGGCAGCAGCAGCACCCCCGCCACGCTCGCCACGAGCCCGGCGGCCGGCACGACCTCCGGCTGCACCACGGGCGACAGGATCAGCAGCACCGGCCCCCCGACGGTGAACCCCAGCATGAGCAGGTCGATCCACCACATCGCGAACACCGTCATGACGGCGACCCCGGCCTCCCGCCTGCGCCGGTCGGGCACCGGCGGCAGCGGCACGGTGTCCACCAGACGCAGCCGTACGCGCTCGAACCGGGCGATCAGCGGCACGACCAGCGCCGGCAGCACCGGCACGAGCAGCAGGCTCACCGGCGGCCCGGCGAGCCCGACCACCATGACGCCCAGGCCGACGGCCGCCCCCGGGACCACGCTGCCCAGCAGGTACGCCACGCACCGCCATGTCCAGGCCGACCGGAGGAAGGCGGGCGGGCGCTGCGTGAGCGCTTCGAGCGCGGTCCTGTTTCCCACCCGGTGACCGTATCGGCGGCGGGGAACGGCGCGCAGTAGTGCGGGGTCTACCTTCGGCGGCTCAGCCCGCCATCAGCGGCTCGGCGGCCGTACGCAGCTCCGCGCTGAACGGCGCGGGCCGGAAGGTCTGCGGGTCGAGGTTGACGTTGACGCGGTAGCCCTCGGCGTGCACGACCGAGCGGTCGCCGGACAGGACCCGGAAGCCGTAGACGCCGCTGGTCCGGCCCATGCGGTCGATCCAGAAGTCGACCAGCACCTCACCCGCGCCCATGACCGGCGCGTTGTAGGTGATCTTGAACTCGCGGACGGCCAGGTAGAGGTCCTTGAACTTGGAGATCGCCGGGTCGAAGCTCCAGCCCTGCTCGGCCCAGTAGGCGGAGATGGCGCGCTCGACCAGCAGGGCGTAGCGCGAGTTGTGCAGCAGGCCCATCGCGTCGAGGTCGTCGAAGTGCACCTGGGCGGGTCGGGTCTGGGTCACACGGGCTCCTTCAGTCGGTCGTGGACGGCGCGACGGGACCGCTCGTAGGCGGCCCCGCCCCTGCCGAGCAGGCGGGTCTGGGTGACCACGGACTCCCCCAGGGCTTCGATCTCGTACGCGAGCTGCGCCGGGTCGGTCTGCGGCGGCAGCTCGCCCAGCTCGACCGCCTCGCGCACCAGCCGCTCGATGAAGGCGAGCCAGTCGGCCGCCGCCTCGGCCACCCGGTCCCTGACCGGGCCGGGACGGTCGTCGAACTCGACCTGCGCGGTGTAGAAGAAGCACCCGCCGGGGAGGACGCCGGTCTCGTAGAAGCGCAGCCGGGCCTCGTGCAGGGCCAGGACGCGGGCCACGCCGGGCGGGGCCTTGAGCGCGGGCCTGACGATCTCGTCCGTCCACTGGCGGACGGCCCATTCGACGGTGTCGAGCTGGAGCTGCTCCTTGTCGCGCCAGTGGGCGAAAAATCCGGATTTGCTGACCCCGGCGGCTTCGGCCAACCGGCCCAGGGTCAGCCCGTCCAGGCCGTGCACCGAAGCCAGTGACACGGCCTGCCCGAGGATCGCCTCACGGCTGCGCTGCCCGCGCGCCCGGCGACCGTCTTCCTTCACGTCGGCCATGCCGCTCAGCATACATTAACGACCGATCGTTCAGATTGAAGGGGTCAAACCCTCCCGTAGCGCACCGCGACCGAGTCGAACATCAGGACCGCCTCCGCCGCGTCGGCCTCCGCCAGTGGGCGGCCGAGCTGGGGATCGCTGCCGGCGAGCCCCGACTCCCGCTCGACGATCCGCGCCACCTGGTACATCAGCTCCACGACCCGGCCGGCGGCGTCACCGTGCCACCAGAACGGCACGCTGATCCCCCAGCCGCCTTCCCAGTGGTTCACCGAGATGCCGGTGCCCTCGTGTTCGAGGTCCCAGTTGGGCGGGTCCTCGAAGATCTTCACCTCGCCAAGGAGCGCGCTGGCCTGGGTGACGACGTTGTTCCAGGCCACCAGGTCCGGTGGACGCGGCTCGTCGTCCTCCGAGCCGAAGTACAGGTCGTAGCTCATGGTGCACGAAACTAGTGCCGATCCCCCACGAACCTGCGCAAAATACGCCGTACGACCACAACCAACGCGAGCACCACCCCGACCCGCACCGCCACGGAACCTCCCCGGCGCGGCGCCGCCGCCACGGACGCCGTCCCGCCGGCGGTCACCTCGGAGTAGACGTCGTCGACGATCAGGTTGAACCGGCGCTCCCTGCGCGACCCGGCGCTCGTCATCCGCAACGCCCGCACCTGCCGCCAGAACCCGCCGCCGATCGGCCCGGCGAGCACGGTCGCGGCGACCTCCCGCAGGTGGGCCTCGGTGATCGAGCGCAGCTCCCACATCAGCAGCCAGTGGTTGAGGATCATGTTCACGTACAGGTGGGCCCGCTGGCCCTCCTCGTCGCCGGAGGCGAAGAACGCCCCCCAGCACGCCCGGTAGAGCGGGTCGTCCATCGCCATCTTCATCAGGTCGCCGTGCAGCGTGCGCAGCGCCTGCTCCCTGGCGGACTTGGCCTCCCTGGCCTGGAGCACGAGCGAGAACGCCACGCCGATCAGCGCGAGCACGGCCAGGATGGCCGAGGCCGCGCCGTACGTCTGGCCGATGTCGCCGAGCACCGACCAGTCGCCGCGGCTGCGTCCCAGGGCGGCCAGGAAGAAGGGGGAGGCGACGACCAGGCCGGCGGCGGCGACGACCGACAGCAGGAGCAGGATGGTCACCCAGTAGCGCCCGAACGACCGTCTGTTCACCTGGCTAGAACGTGGCCGAGTGGCGCAGCGGCGGAGGAAGCACGTCGCGTTCGGCGGTCATGTACGGAATGAGCTCCGCGCCCTGGCCGAAGAGCTTCTCCATGTCGTCTCCGCAGCTCTCGATCAACGACCGGTCGAGGATCTTGCGCGCTCCGGTCAGTGTGCCGTCCTGGCTGTAGAGCACCTCGTACATGACCGTCGTGTCAAGGATGACCACCTCGGGCAGCGCCTCGGGGAAGCCGAGCGCCGCCAGGCCGTCGGCTTCGAGGACGCGGATGTGCTCGCCGGCCAGGGCCCGCAGGCGGATGTAGTAGAGCTCCCACTGCAGGTAGGAACTGAAGGGCCGCTCGACGAGCCGGACCCGCCGCATCGCGAACTCCCCCGCCTCGCGCAGCGGCCGCTGGATCTCCTGCCGGCGCTCGTCGATGAGCCGGATCGCCTCGCCCCAGTCGCCGGCGTCGAGGGCCAGCCAGCTCGGCTCGTCGGGCTCACGGTAGCTCTGGCGCGTCTCAAGCTTCCAAAACACCCGTTCGAGATCGCGGAAGTACGGCCAGAAATCAGCGAAATACTCGTCGGGCGTGAGCTGCTGGGACTTGGCCGCAGCGACGTTTCTAAGCATCAGGGATATCCGGCTTGGCGGCTACGAGCATCTTGCGGGGAATGACGACCAGGCGTTCGTCACGGGCAATACTAACCCCCGCGGGCAGCCGGCCCCGGTAACTGTCCGTAAGGTCGCGTCCGATTATCGCGATATCGCCGTTGGACAGTTCCCAGATATCAGGACATGAGGGACTTGCGGTGGTATCGCCAAGCTCAAGGGCCGACCTCCCCAGGCGTCGTCGCAGCTCGGCCGATGCATCAGCTTCCCATGGACGCGCCACGGCATAACCCCTTTTCCCTGGTGGCGTTACGCATGAGTGTGACATCGAATACGATGGCCGACAATGTCCGGTCACGGAAGAGTGAATTCACCGGCAGGGCAGTAATGCTTCCAGGGGACCGATCGGGTCAATCTCCCTCTGCGCGCTTGCGGAACTCCAGCCCCTCGAACGCGCCCGACGTCCGCCACCCGTCGATATACGCGAAGTACGCCATTGCGCCCTGCGGGTGACCGATGTTCAGGCGGCCTTTCCTGCCGGGATCGCGACCCTCGTTGTTGTAGTAGCCGGGTGTGCAGTCGGCGGAGGCGCCGAGGATGCTTCCGGGGCCGGACAGCAGCAGCTCGATCCAGGCGTCCTCGGCCTCCTCGGTCACCTCGATCTCGTCGAAGCCGTGGGCGAGCGCGTGGCCGATGGTCAGGGCGATCGTCCGGGCGGCCTCGGTGAGGTTGTGCGGGATGTTGGAGATGAGGTTCGCGCCCTGCGCGGGCTGGACGACGAAGGCGTTCGGGAAGCCGTGCGCGTGGATGCCGTGCAGGGTGCGCATGCCGTCCGCCCAGTGGTCGGTGAGCCGGACGCCGTCGCGGCCGGTCAGCTCGTAGCCGGCGCGCCGGGTGTAGTCGGTGGTCACCTCGAAGCCCGAGGCGTAGATGACGCAGTCGACCTCGTACTCGACTCCGGCGGCCACCACGCCGCGCTCGGTGACGCGCTCGACGCCCTTGCCGTCGGTGTCGACCAGGCGGGTGCCGGGGACGTTGAAGGACTGCAGGTACTCGTCGTGGAAGCAGGGACGCTTGCAGAGCTGGCGGTACCAGGGCTTCAGCTTCGCGGCGGTCTCCGGGTCGCGGACGATCGCGTCGACGCGGGCCCGGATCTCCTCCATCTTCTCGAAGTCGGAGTCCTCGTACGCCTGCGCCATCTTCTCCGGGGTCAGGTCCTCGGGCGGGAGCGCCGTGATGCGGGCGCGGATCCGCCGGGCGATGTCGGTCCAGCCGTCCATCACCAGGTCCTCGTCGGTCAGGCCGCCGGTCTGGTTGCCGGTGAAGTTCTCCAGCCAGCGCCGCTGCCAGCCAGGGGTCGCGATCCCGGCGAACCAGGCGGGGTCGGTGGGCCGGTTGTCGCGTACGTCCACCGAGGAGGGGGTGCGCTGGAAGACGTACAGCTCGGCGCAGGCGCGGGCCAGGTGCGGCACGCACTGCACGGCCGTCGCGCCCGTGCCGATGACGGCGACGCGCTTGCCCGCCAGCCGGTCCATGGGCGCGCCCGTGGGGTCGCCGCCGGTGTAGTCGTAGTCCCATCGGCTGGTGTGGAACGAATGCCCTAGGAAGTCGTCGATGCCGGGGATGCCGGGGAGCTTGGGCACGTGTAGCGGGCCGATCCCCATGACCACGAACTGGGCGGTGAACGCGTCGCCGCGGTTCGTGCGGACGGTCCAGCGCGACCGGGACGCGTCCCACTCCAGGTCCTGGACCTCGGTGTGGAAGAGCGCGTTGTCGTACAGGCCGTAGTGCTTGCCGATGCGGCGGCAGTGTTCGAGGATCTCGGGGGCGTGCGCGTACTTCTCCGTCGGCATGTGGCCGGTCTCCTCCAGGAGCGGCATGTACACGAACGACGCGGTGTCGCACTGTGCTCCCGGGTAGCGGTTCCAGTACCAGGTGCCGCCGAAGTCGCCGCCCTTCTCGACGATCCGCACGTCGTCGATGCCCGCCTCCTTGAGCCGGGCGCCGGTGACGAGCCCGGCGAACCCGCCGCCGACGAAGGCCACCGTCACGTGGTCGGTCTTCGGGTCGCGCTCGGTCCTCGGCGTGTACGGGTCGTCCAGGTAGTGGGCGAAGCGGCCGGTGAGGCGGACGTACTGGTCGTCGCCGTCCGGGCGCAGTCGCTTGTCGCGCTCTTCGAGGTATTTGCGGCGGAGGGCTTCCTTGTCCATGCGTCCTCCGGAGACGAGGTTCCGAATTCCAGAATGTCATTCGCGAATCTCGTTCGACAAGGGCCGCGATCGGCCCTCTACGGACGCAGCGCCGTGAGCGCGCTCTCCCAGACGTAGGTGTCGTTGCCGTCGCCCGTGCTCGGGGCGTGCGGCTCGAACTGCCCCTGGCCGATCAGGACGCGCACCCCCTCCGACCGCAGCTCCTCGACGCTGCGCCGGAAGGGCGCCCGCGCGGCGAGCGCGCTGTTGACGAACGGCAGGACGACCACCGGGATGCCCAGCCCAGGGGCCTCGGCCAGCACCCCCAGCGCGTAGGTGTCGGCGACGCCCATGGCGAATTTGTTGATCGTGTTGTACGTGGCCGGGGCGACGACGATCGCGTCGGCCCTGGGCGGCTTGGGCTCGTGCGGCTTGCGGTAGCGGCTGCGGACCGGACGGCCGGTCAGGCGCTCCAGCTCGGGCACGTCGATGAAGTCGAGCGCCGACGGCGTGGCGACGACCTGGACGTCCCAGCCCTCGCCCTGGGCCGGGACGACGAGCCTGGCCACGTCGCCGGCCGGGCCGGCCGCGCACACGATGACGTAGAGGGTCCTGCCGGAGGCGGTCACGGTTGAGATCGTACGGCGCTCTCCGCGTCGACGGCGCTCTCCATGTCGACGGCGCGGACGCGGGCGGTGACCTCCGGCGTGAGGTGGCGCGCCAGCACCTCCAGGGCGGCGGCGACCTCACGGACCGCCTCGGGGCCCGGGTCGGGGAGCGCGGCGGCGAGGGCGTCGTCGATCGTGGTGGCCCTGACCTCGGCGACCCGGGCCGACGGCGTCGCGGCGGGACGGATGAGCCGCCGCCGCCGGTCGGCCGGATCGGGCACGCCCTCGACGGACCCCGTGGACTCCAGCCGCGCGACGGCCGTGGACACCTGGCTCTGCGGCAGGCCGGTCCGCGCCGCGATCTCGCTGACCGTCGTGCCGGGATGGGCGACCACGTCCCCGAGGACCACGAGCACCGTACGGACCGAGCCGCGCGGGCCGTCGCCCTTCGGCTGGGGCATCGCCTGCTCGCCGATCTTCATGAGGGTGCGGCCGAGCAGGAACAGTTGGACTCCGTTCATGACGACATGATACATCTATATCGATGCATCGATTTAGATGCTTTTCGCAGAGGAGACCGATCATGAACGCGCTTTCCGTCCCGGGTGCCACCCTCCACTTCCAGGTCGAGGGCGACGGGCCTGTCCTCCTGCTGTCCCAGAGCGGCGAGGGCGACGCCGACCGCACCGCCGACCTGGTGCCGCTCCTGGCCGACGCCTTCACGGTCGTCACCTACGACCGGCGCGGCCTGTCGCGCAGCGCCCTCGACCCCGGCGCGCCGCCCGTCACCATGGCCGACCACGCCGACGACGTCGTGCGGCTGCTCGCCGAGGTGGCCGACGGGCCCGCGCTGATGGCCGGGTTCAGCATGGGAGGCGCGATCGGCCTCCAGGTGGCGGCGCGGCACCCCGGCGTGCTCGGCACACTGATCGCGCACGAGCCCGTGACGCCAAACCTGCTGCCCGCCGCCGGCCGGGCCGAGCACGTCTCCGAGCTGACGGCCATCCAGCAGGCGTACGCGTCCGGCGGGCTGCCGGCGGCCTTCCCCGCGATCACCCGGCACCTCGGCATCGACCCGGCCCACGACGAGACCGAGGAAGGGCTCACCCCGCAACCGCTCACGCCGAGGCGGCAGGCCAACTTCGGCTTCTTCATCGGGACGGAGTTCACGGCGGTCATGGCGGACGACCTCGCCCCGGCGGAGCTGACGCACACCGGGACGCGGGTGATCCCGGCGATCGGCCGTACCACCCGGCCTTCGGTGCACACCTACCGCTGCGCGCTCGCGCTGGCGGAGCTGCTCGGCACCGAGCCGGTCACGCTCCCGGGCGGCCACAACGGCAACACCGCCTTCCCGCGCGCGACGGCGGAGGCGCTCAAGGCGGTGTTCGCCGGGCAGGCGTGAGCGCGACCGCCCGGCTACCCGGCCTCCGCCATCGGGTGGCCGGCTTCCGGCATCGGGTACCCGGCTTCCGCAAGGTCCTCGGCGAGGTCCTGGAGGGTGAGCTCGGCGTTCAGCGCGGCCACGACGGCGGGGGTGAGCGGGCGGAGGGCGAAGACGTGCCGGACCGCGTCCAGGTCCACCGGGATCTCGTAGTGGTCCTCGGCGAACCGCCGGAACGCCTCCGGCGAGGGGTCCGTTAGCAGCGCGAACAGGCCCGACGCGCCGTCGGCGTCCTCGGCCGCGTCCGGGTAGGCGATGTCGCCCGTGCGCCACTCCCCGTCGCCGGTCTCGCGCCAGATGCAGGCGGTCACGAGCGGCAGGCCGTCCTCGTCGCGGAACGCGGGTTCACGTACGCAGTCGAGGAAGACGTCCGGGACCGAGTCGAGCACGCCGGGCCACGGCCCGTCGTTCGCGTACGGGCTCATCTCGGACTCGTGGTCGAAAGCACGGATGTAGGCGCCCTTCGAGGAGAAGACGATCGAGTAGTCGTCGCCGGAGCCGTTCCGCAGGGAGGCCATCTCCTCACCCGGGCTCCAGTGGGCGTCGAAGGAGTGGAAGCGGTCCTCCCACTCCGGGCTCAGGACCGCCTCCAGCACCGCCATCGATCGGCAGAGGTCACGCAGCACGGGGATGTCGGGCAGCCTCCGGGCCACCTCGTGAGCAGTCATGCACCCCATCCAACCGCTGATCAACAGCAGTTTTGTCAGGATTCATCCCCGTTTCTCCCGTTCTGGGTCAGCGCCCACAGGTCCTGAGCATGTTGGACAGCGCCTTGCGCTCGCCGCGCGTCACGAACAGCCGGTAATGGTGTTTCACGGTGATCCACGAGGTCGCGTAGCGGCACCAGTAGGCGCGGCGGCGCGGACGCCAGCTCTGCGGCCCCTGCCCGCCCTTGGCGATGTTGGCGGAATGGCTGACGGTGACCAGCTCAGGACGGGTGAGGTCGTTGGCGAAGGCCCGCCGCCGCGCCTGGCTCCACCTCTTGGCGCCCGAGCGCCAGGCGTAGGCCAGCGGCACGACGTGGTCGACGTCCACCAGGCGCTCGCTCTTCAACCGCCTGCCGTCGTACGGGCTGTACCAGACGCCCTTCACCGGACGGCAGGCGGCGTTCCTGCGCACCCGTCGCCCGTCGCGGGCCAGGATGGTCTCCCGTACGTCGCACCTTCCCTTGTGACGTCCCCACCGGGGCTGGAACCGGCGATGGCTGTAGCCGCGCAGCGACAAGGGCCTGGCGACGCGGAGCTGGGCCAGCATGCGGCGGGCCCGTGCCGCACCGGCCTGCGCCTCGGCGCGGGACTGCGCCGCGGCCGGCTGCGGACCGGCGACGACCTCGGTGATCGGGATGACCAGGAAGGCGAGGAGGACCATCAGGACGGCCCGTCTCAGGAAGATCATGCTTTACCCCATACCCACCCGAGGCGGACGTCCTCCAAGTGGATGGCCAGCCCTCCGCAAGTGGGGGTGCGTACCTTCCCGAACCATGAGAAAAAGCCTTCTCCTTCTCGCCGTCCTGACCTCGGCGGCCGTACTGCCCGCGACCGCGTCCACCGCGTCGGCCTCCTCCTCTGCGCAGGTCAGGACCGTCTCCTTCCGTGGCATGACCCTGAGGATCCCCGCCGACTGGCAGGTGCGCCGGTCGGGCGACCACGTCGTGGTGGTGACCGGGTTGTTGTGCAAGAAGGCGGAGCCGTTCGCGCCCGACTGCGAGAGCTTCTGGATCTTCGGGCCGAAGGAGTACACGAACGTGCCGGTCGGCGGCGGTTCCTTCACGTACACGGGGAAGGAGCAGTTCCATCCGTTCAGCGGGGTGATCCCGTGCCCGTACAACTCCAAGCTGAGCTGGTACCCCGGCGAGAAGGCCTCCTACCGCGGGCTGCGGCCGGTGGGCGCCGGGCACAAGGCGCAGTACACCACCTGGCCGAACCGCTGCGTGACGAACGACACCGGCCGCACGACCTCGAAGTGGACGCAGCGGGAGTGGTTCCTGCCGCAGTCCAGGATCCTGGTGGTGGACGCCTGGAACACCTACGGGCTGGCCGGGGTGCTCAAGCGCGCCACCTGGAGCTGATCCCGCCGATGACCCGGGCCCGCCGTTCGGGACGGTGGAGCAGCATCGCCTGTGAACCGGTACCGCGGCCGACGTCCACGATCGTGTCGCCGGTCTTGAACGAAACGCTCGAACCGGCGGCCACCCTGTCTCAGCGCAACTCGCATTCCCTGGTCCAGGACCGGTGATTCTCAAGCCCGTACTCCAGCCAGAACCGCACTCCTTCGGCCAGACACCCCAGGTCGTCCACCTGGCTCACCCCCGGCATGCCTGCCAGCCGGTGGCCCCAGGAACCGGGATTCCCCTTCGGCCGGACCCACAGCCGATATCTCATGGGCATGTCCGACATCCTGGTGGCCAAGATCAGGGACTCGTCGTCCGCGTACGTCTCGACGAAGTTCCGATACGCCGTCTGCTGATCCTCGAACAGGTACGATTCCAGGCCGGGAATCCGCTCGATGGCGGCGACGATCGCCTTCTTCTCCTTCGCCGTGGCAGCCGCGTCGTTCGCACTGCCCCGCCCGCGCTCGCATCCCTTCGTGAACGAGGTTCCCGTGCAGAGCAGCACAGAGAAATCCTCGTTCCAGGACGGCTGGGTCTTGAAACGGCCATCCGCCTGGTCGACGACCCACCACACCCCCGGCCGCGATTCCGCCGCGGCCAGAACGCGAGCCCGATCGGCCACCCCCGACACCCGTACCCGGAACGACTCCGGCAGGTCCTTGGCCCGCACCCCGGCCAGCGTCTTCTTCCGGCCGGCGAACTCCCGCCGGAACGCCGCGTACGCCGCCGCCCGGCTCACGAACCGAACCTCGGTCACCTCGGGCACCGACTTCAGGAACGCCCCGAGTTCCCGCCGCTGCTTCGCCGTCGCGTACCGCTTGTGACACCTGGCCGCGGACGGCGCGCACAGGAAGACCGCGATCTCCAGGTCGTCACCGACACCGCCTTCGTGACCGGGCGCCGCCACGGCCTGTCCCGCCATTCCTGAGAACGCCACGACAAACGCGACCAGCACCCGCCATAACCAGTACTTCACCGAACTCCTCGTTCCACCGATCAGCCCCGGAAACGGAGTTCCGTGCGTGACGGAATTCGTTCACCCGCGCCTGCGCGCACGCCGCTGACGTAACGGCGCGGTTCGGGAATCATAACCGGACCATCGCAACAGGACGATGGACAGGCCGACGACCGTCGTCACCGTCCCGGAAATGGTCGCCAGAAACGCCAGGACGGTTTCGGCGTCGATATCGTCCACCTCGGCGCGTCCCTCGACCCATCGGCCCATGGCCCACGCCTGAGTGGCGACAAGCACTCCGAAAAAGGGGCCCCGCCCCCAGCGCCAACAGTGCCGCGATCCGCGCATGCTGAAAGCCGTCCGCGCGTTCCAGCCACAGGAGCGGGAACGCCACGACACCGGCTAGAAACCCGATTGCCAACAACCGAAGCATCGCCACAGGCAGCATAATCCCGGACCAAACCCCCGAAATGCCACCAAACCTGCCCTTTAGCCGTCAGGAATATCCAGCACCAACCCGAGGACGCATCCGCTCCAAACCGGGTGGTACGGTAGGCGTCATGCGGATGATCCACTCATTTCTCGGTTGGTGGCGCCCCTAACAGGGCGGCACTGCTCATCCGCGCAGACCCAACACCAAGCGGCCGCCCAGTCCCGGGCGGCTCGTCGGTGTCCTCGTACCTCGGCCGGTCCCAGGACGAGAGGCGGCTCCCGACCTGAGGGAGCTCCACCGATGCCACGACGTCTCACAGGCTTCACGCCGTCCGGCGACCTGCACCTCGGCAACTACTTCGGCGCCATCGCACCGATCATCGCCGAACAGACCACCACGGACACCGTCGTCTTCATCTCCGACCTGCACGCGCTCACCCTGGACCACGACCCCGCCCAGGTGCACCGGCGGACCCTGGAATTCGCCACCCTGCTGCTCGCCGCCGGCACGGACCCCGAGTCCTGCCTGTTCCTGGTCCAGTCGCACGTACCGGAACACACCGAACTGCACTACCTGCTGGAATGCACCACGGGCTACGGCGAGGCCCAGCGGATGATCCAGTTCAAGGAGAAGTCCAGCCGCCAGCAGCAGGTACGCATGTCCCTGCTGACCTACCCGATCCTCATGGCCGCCGACATCCTGCTGTACGACACCGACCAGGTCCCCGTCGGCGAGGACCAGCGTCAGCACGTCGAACTGGCCAGAACCGTCGCCCAGCGGTTCAACACCCGATATGCCCCGGTCTTCACCGTCCCCACGACGGTCAATCCGCCGGTGGCCGCCCGCCTCATGGACCTGACCTCCCCCACCGACAAGATGAGCAAGTCAGCCGCCACGCCGGGCGGCGTCCTGCGCCTGCTCGACGACCCCGACGTGCTCCGGCGCAAGGTGATGCGTGCCGTCACCGACGCGGACAACTCGGTCGCGTACGATCCCGACCGCAAACCCGGCGTCTCGAACCTCCTGGCCATCCTGGCCGCCTGCACCGACCGCGCCCCCGCGGACCTGGCATCCCAGTTCGACCGATACGGCGAGCTCAAGCAGGCGGTGGCCGACGCGGTGGTGGCCACCCTCACCCCGATCCGCGACCGCTACCTGCACCTGTCGGAAGACCCGGGCCACGTCCAGAAGGCCCTGCGCTCCGGCGCCGAACGAGCCCGCGACCTGGCCGGCACCAAGATCCGCCAGACCAAGGCAGCCATCGGCCTCCTCCCCGCCTGACTGCCACTCACCTCCCCGTCACGCCGCCTCCGGCCCAGCTCCGGAGGCGGTCACGTCGCGGGTCATACGCCGATCAGGACACTGGGTCCGTCGGAGCCTTCACACGTCCGACCGAGCACCCGCAGGAAGAGACGACCGTGCGGATACAGGTGGGTCCCGGGCAGCCAGCCGGTGGTATGCGAGCTCGCCGCACTCGCCGACGTCGGCTGATCACGTCGCGGTGCTGCTGGTCGTCTTCAGGCCAGCGCCAGGCAGAGGGCGAATGGAAGCGGGACGAGCAGGGCCGTGCCCAGCCGTGCCGCGAGCCCCCGTCCGCGCCGGAGCGGGAGGACGACGTCGACCACGATCATCGCCGCCAACGTGGCGATACCGGTCACGACCAGGAGGAACATGACGATGCTCGCGTGATCGAGCGTCGTGTAGTTGCAGTTGACGAGGTTCGGCTTGGGCAGGTCTGCCGTGCTCCGGCAGTCCATCGGCAGGTACTCGGTCAGCAGCCACCACGCCAGGTAGAGGGGCATGGTCGCGGGCACGCCGAGAGCCAGGTTGATCAAGGCGGGGCTCAGGAGGCCGCTTCTTGTGTGTTTCTCGCGCCGCGGAGGTGAGCCGGTCCTGAACACGGCCATCGATCCCCCTCTCTCCGCCGCCCCAGGATCAGGTGGTCGGCTGGAGCTGGACGAGGATCATTGAGTTGTTCTCGTCGTGGGTGTAGGTGGCCCGGACTCTGTACCGTCCAGGCGTCCACACCCGCCCAGCCGTCGAGCTCGGACTGCGGGACGGCGATGAGCGGCCCTCCTGCGGTACTGACCCATGTGTGCAGCACTAATGGCCTCGCTCCCCATGTGTGAACGTCATCGGATGGTCACAGTACGGGCATCGGCAGCGCTGTCGGGCGAGGACCCCAGAGGCGACGCATGGGTGGCGGGGTCGGCGGAATCCGACCTGCCGAACCCGCCACGCGTACGCGCCTGTGCGACGGCCGTCAGACGAGTGCCCGCGCAGGCTTGCGCCTCAGCGTCGCGACGCCGACGGCCGCCACCCAGATGGCGGCGATGCCGTTGAACATCGCGACCGCCCCCCAGCCGTTGGAGGCGTAGAACTCCGACGAGTTGAAGCCGAAGAACATCGACGGCACCCCGGCCAGGTGCAGTGCGGCGATGCCGAACGACGACCAGCCGACCCACCGTGAGAGGGCGCCGGTGCGCAGCACCGCGTACCCGAAGGCGACACCGAAGACGACCAGCATCAGGTGGCTCATGGAGCCGTAGAGCAGGTAGGTGGGCACGGTACGGGTCGGGTCGATCTCCTCGACGGCCTTGATGGCATTGCTGCCTTCGATCCCCTTGGCGACCATGTCGATGATCGTCCACGCCACGCCGGCGGTGCCGGCGACCGCCCCGAACCATTCGTAGCGGGCGTCGGCCCGCGTGATCAGGGACCGGACGCCGCTCATGAACACCAGGAACAGCGTGAGCGCACAGAAGTTGAAGAGCGTACGGGTGAGGATCAGCCAGTCCGGCATGAGCGCGCCGGTCTCGACGCTGCAGGCCGGAGGGTCACATGCAGGCACGACGAAGTAGAGCGGGAGCTCGGCCATCGCGAAGACGGCGCCGAGGATCGCGGCCACGCCGATCCAGCGGCGAGCCGTGGGCGGAAGCGGAATCTGTGTAAGCAGTGAAGTGTTCATGGCATGCACAGTAACAACAACTGTGTAAGCCGTCTACTATTTCTCTCAGATCTTCGAGAGGATGCCGGCCATGACCCCACGCAAGAGCCCCGGACCCGACTCTGCGCGAGATCGCGAGATCGCACCTGATCGCGCGAACGCCGACGACGCCGACTTCGGGGCGCTGCCGCCGGGCCTGGCCGCGGCCTGGGGCGTCGTCGACACCGGGGGGCGGCGCGGCCCGAAGCCGGCGCACAGCGTCGAGAAGATCATCGCGGTCGCGACGGAACTGGCCGACGAGGAGGGCATCGCCGCCGCCTCGCTGCCGAAGGTGGCCGCTCGGATCGGCGTCACCACCAACGCGCTGTACCGCTACGTCAGCTCCAAGGACGAGCTCATCGTGCTCCTGGCCGATCGCGCCTGGGGCGACCCACCCGCACTGCCGGACGGCGACTGGCGAGAGGCGGCCGCGCTGTGGGCACGCCAGCTGTTCGAACGCTTCCTCTCACGTCCTTGGCTGCTGGACGTGCCGACGACCGTCTCCCTGACCCCGCACAACGCGGCCTGGCTGGACGCCCTGATCACCGTGCTCGGCTCGACCGGAATGGCGGCCCAGCAGACGCTGAACTGCGCGTACCTCCTCGACAGCCACGCCCGGTACGGCGCCAACCTGCGGCGCAACACCCCGACCCCGGCCGCGCTGCGCCGCGCGAACCCCGACCAGCAACGAGCCGTACGCGCGGTACGCGTGTTCCTGGACAGCCAACTCCGCTCCCGCAACCTGAACGCCGTCGCGGACGCGATCGAGGATCCGATGTTCCTCGCCGACGAAGCCCCGCTCGACGGCTTCGAATTCGGCCTTGCCAGGATTCTTGATGGCATCGAGGCATATGTGCAGCGATGAGAATCCCATGGCAGTCGGCCTGGTGTGACGGGACGTCGCCGTGTCATCAGGTTGCACTGGACCGACCGCACGCTTCTGGGCGGTCTGCGCCGCTCCCTGAGCGGGCAAGGCCTACGACGACGCACCGCCGCCCCTCTTCCGGCCCTGCCCGCCGCAAGTGAGTCAGTCCTTCTTCGCGGGCAGTTCCGGACGCTCGTCGGTCCAGCCGATCGCCTGGAACGAGGTCGAGAGACGCAGCTCCGCCCGCCGCCCGTTCTCAAGCTTGGTGGTGTTCGTCCGCACTTCGGCGAGAAGCTGACCGGCGCCGGGGTCGACCACGAGCTGAACCTGGGCGAACACGCCCGGCTCGATCTCCTCCTGATAGGCGAGCGTCTCCCCGCGCCGGCCCAGCGGATCGGTCATCTCCCCCTCAGCCCGTATGCCGGGCAGCGACGCAAGGATCCGGTACGCGGACGCACGGGTCTCGGGCGAGGCCGGCAGCGTACTGATGATGTCCACACAGTTCCGGAGGAGGATGTGCGCCTTCGCCTCCTCCACGTCCATGCCGGATCCGGTCAGGTCCAGCTTGCCGACGCCCTCTTCCAGGTAGGTCCGGAGCGCCTCGGGCTCGCTCGGGAGCGCGCTCGTCTCCTCCCAGGTCAACGGCTTCCCTGCGAGCACACCGGCCATCTTCCAGTGAAGCTGTTCGCCGGTCCGCTCGCCTGCCGCCGTCTCCAGCGGCTTGGACGGGACGGAGAACAGGTTCTCCGTCTTCATGTCCTTGGGATATCGCCAGCTGGTGGGCGCCCCCGCGTCCCGCCAGGCGGCCTCGTCCTGTGGTGTCGCGGGCTTGACGCCGAGGACCTGCCAGACGCGCCAGCTCCGCAGATCCGGCCGCTTCGCCAGCCACACCTCCATGGAGCGTCCTCCCTCAAGGACGTAGCTGCGGGTGGGGTCGGTCAACATCCACCGGTCGACGGTCGCGGTACGCCAGTAGTCGCCGCTCGCCGGGGCCTTCTCCACGGCGACGGCGGCGGCGAGCAGGATCTGCCGGGCGGTCGGCTCGCCCGTCACGTACACCGACGTACTGGGCTGAGGCGCGACAGAGATCGTCCTGTCGGACAACGTCGCGGGGACGATGACCGCCACCGCGGCGGCGGCCGCGGCCAGGCCGAGCAGGGAGCGGCCAGGAGAGAGCAGGCGCCGCCGCCGAACTGGGACGCGCTCCGGCGCGTCCGTCCCCCCGACCTCCGTGGACGGCCGCGTGGTCGCGGCCGCGATGATCCGATCGAGCCGTTCCGGATCGTCCGCCGGCTTGAGCGACGCCGGACGAGTGGCCGCGAGCGACTTCATCACATCGGTCTTCTTCACCGGGTGGACTCCTTTGCGGATGGCAGCGGTCGGGAGGAGAACACAGTGCCTGTGCTCGCGTGGGGCTCTGCGGCGGCCAGTGCACGCTGGAGCCTGCGTCGGGCGCGATGCAACCGGACGAAATACGTGGCCGTGGAACAGCCGACGACCTTCGCCGCGTCCGCGGCTCGCAGACCATGCCAGGCGACCAGCGTGAGCAGTTCACGATCCTCATCGGAGAGCGCAGCGAGCCCCCGCAAAATGGCTGCCCTCTCGGTGACCGACTCGGCGACGTCGCGCACCGTCAGCTCCGTGGCCGAACTCCAATCCGCCAGCTCGTTCTCCAACGACTGACGCCGGGCCTCCGCCCGGTAGGACTCCCGCAGCACGTTGCGGGCGACGCCGAGCAGCCACGGAAGCGCCTCGTCCGGCACGTCGTCGATCCGCCGCCACGCGACGCAGAACGTCTCACTCGCCACCTCCTCCGCGAGCTGCCGCCCCGCACGGCTGACGGCGTACGCGTACACGCTCGAATAGCAGGAGCTGTACAAGACGGTGAACCGGTCACGAAGACCAGGTTCGATCATGCGTCCTCCCTTCCCCTCAGTGGGCAACTACCAGGGAAGTGCGCAAACCGCCCGACTTCTTACACCCCGCAGGGATTTCGATCATGATCAGCTGAACGCGCACCATCGCGAGACCCCAGCAGAGGAGCCGGCATGACCTTGGACGTGGAAGCCGTGACCGCCATCGACCAGTACTTCGCCCGGTATGGAAGACGGCGCCACGGACTGACACGCCTGTATCGCGACATAGTGGAGTGCACGGTCGCCGATCACGGGATAGAGATCCTTGACCGGATGGAGACAGACATCCAGTGTCCGTGCTGCGACGAGGAACAGGACCGCAGACGAACGTCTCACACGGGGTTCAGTTCAGGCGCCACTCGTCGGCCGGAATGCAGTCGTCCATGGTGTTGGCCCAGTCGTCGGGCCTCCCAAGAACCAGCCGGGTGAGCAGGATGTCGCCGCCTCGCTGCGCACGAGGGATCATCCCCAGCTCTTCTGAGCCGATGTCACCCTCAGCGGTGAAGCTCACTTCTCTGCCGGATCTCTCCAGGTAGGCGCTGAGCTCGGCCGAAAGCTCTGAAGGCAGCCGACCCACGAGCCGGATCCCGTCCAATGAGACCTGAGGTCCGGACAAGGCGTCGGCAACAACACAGGTCAGTCCCTTCGAGCCGAGGTAGTAGGCCACCACATCCACCCGGTACATCGGAGCGTCCGTGGCGCGAAAGCGCGTGCGCAGCTGTTCGAAGGGGCCGACCTTGCCGACCTGGGAGACGGCATCGGAGGTGAATCCCCGTACCTCCATCGCGGCAATCGCTTCCTGCGGGCTCATACCGAAACGCAGTGGACCGACAGGCTCAAGCGGCGCAAAGTCCCATCGCGCTCGATCAGCTTCTCCTACGACCGTCCACAGATCAGGCCACACGCCGGCAACTCCTTCGAAGCCATCCGGAACCAACCGCCCCCAGGCCGCACGCCGCTGTGAACTCGTGTCGTAATGGCACGACGATCAGAGCTCTGATCCACTCGTCCACGGAGCCGCACGCATGAGCTTCAGAGCGCGACCCGCGAGGACTCTCAAACGCGCCCAAGTGGGATGACTCCGCAGCCCCTCGGAGGTCCACGGCTCCGGTCCTTCCTCCGTCAACTCTACGAGGAGCCGATCGATCTCATCCAGATGCCCGGACAGCTCGTCGCCGATCCAGCCGGCCTCCCGCGCCATCCACGAGACCCTGTACGCGTGATCGAAATCCAGAGCAAGCTCATCAGGGCACGTCACTGATCCGAGCCACGCGATCTGATCAGACGCCTGCCACGCCAAACGTTCCAAAGCCCCATGCAGTAGCCGCCAAGCCCCCATCCGCGCCTCGTCCTCGCCCGGCTGCCGCACAGGTTCATTCTGCCAAGCTCACCCGCCGACTGACGCTTTACGAGGCCAAGGCCAGTCCTGATCTGCAAACATCTCCTCATGGTGGATGCCCACGGCTCGGCGCGAATGATCGGCTACTGGTGGAGTCCCGAAGCTCCGGAACGGCCTCGTCCGCACGAGTTGATCGATCCCGACTGGGACCCCGAAGAGCGCGACCTGCTCGCTCTCTACCTCGAGAGCGGTCAACAGGCTCCCTACAGAGCAACAGGCCCTTCACCATGCCGGATCTGTAACGAGCCCAGCGGCAATCTGGAGCTCACGGACGGCGTGTTCCTGTGGCCACAAGGGCTGGCCCACTATGTAAGAGACCACTCTGTACGCCTTCCCGCCGAGATCGTCCTGCGCGCCCAGCAGTGGGCCGAGCCTACGGAATGGGACGAGGACGAAACATGGTGGCGGGAGCCGAACCCATACGACGATCAGCCGCCCGGCTCAGTGGGCCAGCGCTGACCTTTCACTTCTACAAGTAGCCAGCCCCACATGTGCGATCGCAGGACAGCGTCTGCGCGGCGACGTCACAACCCCGGCCCATGCGCTCCGTCGATACGGCGAACAGGCAGAAGGCCCGGAGCACGCCGCCGCGCCCAACCGCACAATCCGACCCCCTCAAAGCCGTCCCGTCTCGCTCCCCGAACGCCGCCACTCCACCGCCGCAGGAGACCTGATCAGGGATCTTCCGGCCGGGCCGCCTGGAGGTAGGTGAGGACTGCCAGGACGCGCCGATTGCCGTCCTGGGCTTGGAGGCCCAGTTTGGCGAAGATGTTGCCGATGTGCTTGACGACCGCGCCCTCGGTGACGTGCAAGCCTGCGGCGATGTGGGCGTTGCTCTCCCCGGTCGCCATCCGGCCCAGGACCTCGTGTTCGCGCTCGCTGAGCATGTCGAGCGCGTGCGGGCGCCCGGAGGACATGAGGTGCCCGATGACCTTGGGGTCGATGACGATGCCGCCGCCTGCGATGACGTCGAGGGACTGCATGAAGTCGGCGACCCTGCCGACGCGATCCTTGAGGAGATAGCCGGCGCCGCCACGGCGAGGCCCGTTCGCGGGCTCGGCGATCAATTTGGCCGCGTAGGCGTCACCGAGATACTGCGACAGCACCAGGATGCCGATGTCCGGATGCTCGGCGCGGATCGCCAGTGCGGCCCGCAGTCCGTCGTCGACGTTGCGGGGCGGCATCCGTACATCGGTGATCACGACGTCGGGGCGGTGGCCGGCGACGGCCTCCAGCAGTTCGTCGGCGTCCTCGGCCGCGTGCACGACCTGGTGGCCGAAGCGTTGCAGCAGTGCTACCAGGCCTTCCCTCATCAGGGCCGCGTCCTCGGCGATCACTACACGCATGGTGCCATTGTGCGTCATGTTGATCAGTACGGACGTGGGATGTCGGCGATGATCCTCGTCGGCCCGGCCGGTGGGCTGTCGACGATGAGCTCGCCTGAGAGCAGGACGGCCCGCTCGTACATGCCGACCATCCCAGTGCCGTGCGCCGAATTCGCACCACCGAGGCCGTCGTCGGACACCGTCAGCCTGATCCTGTCAGAAGTCTCTGCCAGCTCGATGTGAATGTGGTCCGGCGTAGCGTGCTTGATCGCGTTGGTGACGGCCTCGCTGGCGATGTAGTACAGAGACGACTCCACCGGCAGGGAGAAGCGCCCGACGCCCTCGGCGTCGACGGTGGTTTTGACGGGTACGCGACGTGCCAGCTCGCGCAGGGCGGCGCCGAGGCCGTCGTCGATCAGCGTGCGTGGCCGTAGCCCGTGTACGACGTCGCGCAACGTGTCCAGCGCCAGTTCGTTCTCTCTCCTGACCGCCTCCAGCGACTCCAGCGCCGAGTCCTGCTCCGGCCCTGGCGGGAGCATCTCTCGTACTTCCAGTTCGAGCATGCCCAGGCGCATCGCCGAAGTGGCCAGGTGCTGCTGGGTGCCGTCGTGCAGGTCGCGTTCGATCCGCTGCCGCTCGCCCTCGAATCGTTCCAGCTCGGCGATGTTGGCCCTGGCCAACGACGCCACCTGCGCCTGCAGTTCTTCGGCCCGGGGCGAAAGCAATGCCATGGCCAGCGCTCCCTGAGCGTAGGCCGCCAGCGTCACCACGTACGGCGAGGCGACCACGATCAGCAGCCCCACCAGCGCCAGCAACGGCGCTTGTGAGGGCTCCCGCATCAGCGGCACATCCACGCCCGCCAGCACGAACACTGACACCATCGCCGCGAAGACCAAGACGGGCCCTGCCAAGAGGGCGACGAAGGAGACCCAGCCGATCAGCATGTGCGCCAGCGCGAACGCGATCTCACGCCACAGCAACGGCTCCTGCAGGCCGGGGAGCCCGGCTCCCGGCGGGCGGCTGGGGATCGGCCGGAACCCGGCCAGCCGCACCCAGCGGCGCTCAGCGGTGGCGAGCCAGTGCACCCAGTAGGGAATGGTGCCGATGAAGGTGAAGGCCAACAAGGTCGCGAGGCAAAGTGCGGCGCCGATCGCCAGATATTTCAGCGACATCCAGGGCCAGCGCGTGAACCAGAACCGCACGGGAGAGCTTCGCAACGCGGCCAGCGCCGCCGATTCGTACATGACGGGAGATGCTACGCATTTCGTGATCTACGAGCAGTGAGGGCACCCGGACTCTTCTGGGTGGGCTTTTGCCTACCTCGGCCCTCGACGTACCTGCAGTGACCTCGGGCGGAGCCGTACGGTGCGATGAAAATCACGACCTCCACACCTGCGGTCACACCAGTACGGTCACCGTGCCCGGCGACGCTCCCGGCAAGACCTCTGCCGGGACCGGATCGGTTTCGTACGATCACGGCTTCTGGCCCTGCGCGACAAACTCCAGAGCGAACCCTTCAAGATCGACGGCGGCGAGGTCGCCGGCAGTGACTTCACCGCCCTCGCCATCCAGTCCTCCGACATCTGGCCGCTCACGGCACGGCTCATCGCCGGCATCGCCGCAGGTGACCGCTCGGCCGTCACCGACGCAGTCCCCGACGTCTCCAACGCGATGCGTCGGAGACGTCGGCTGAGTTCAGCGAGCGTTACAACGCCAAGATGGGCCTGGCCACCGCCTGCAACCTGGACATGACGCCACGAGACTTCGAGCAGGTATGGGCGATCCACGAGCGCCTCGTACGCCAGTTTTCGAGAGCCGGGCCGATGAGCCCCGAATACAGCGAGTGCACCGGCTGGCCGTACCAGGCACAGTCAGGGGCAAGCCTGGCCGACCTGAAGGCGCGCATGGGACACGACAGCGACCGCGCAGCGCTGATTTACCAGCACGCCACACGCGACGCGGACGAGAGAATCGCCGATGCCCAGAGCACCCGCGTAGAAGCCGAACAAAAGAAGATCGCCAAAGGCCGATGGCACGTTAATGGCACGAACGCCGCTTCTCATGATCAGAGAAGCGGCGTATTGGCTGGTGGAGCCTAGGAGATTCGAACTCCTGACATCCTGCTTGCAAAGACGCACTCTGATCTTGCCCCATCAGCGCAAACGGAGCTCAGTGCGCTGATTGCGTTCCCCGTGGCTCCCCTCTGTTCCCCCTTGCTTCCCGCCCTATCGGGCACGCGGCGGGCACGGCTGACAGACTCACCACATGATCCCGGACGCACTCAGCTTCCTTCAGCCTTGGTACGCCTCCTGCTGCGACGGCGACTGGGAGCACGGCTACGGCGTGAAGATCGGCACGCTGGACAACCCGGGATGGGACTTGAAGATCAACCTTATGGATACGCCCCTCGCAGGGATCCCGTTGGATCGCCTGGTGGTTGAGCGAACTGAGGATGACTGGCTATATGTCTGGAGCGATGGCACCAGCTTCGAAGGGGCATGCGGCCCCCCTCAACCTTAGTGAGATGTTGGAGGCGTTTCGGGACTTCGCTGGCGGTGCTGTCTCGCCTTCCCTCTGATGCTCCCATCAACGTCGCCTCGCCTCAGAAGTGCACCTCACCCTGGACCCTGCGGATTAAAAGCACGGATGACCTTAGTTCCAGGACGTTCCATGTGGCCCGACGGGGCGGGGTGACCTGCGTGGAACTCCCTCAAACCGATTGGAATTGCAACTCAAACTGCAACTGATATCTGCGGCACGGTCAGAGCGAGACGAGATCGTTCTGAGCAATCCCAGGTTCTCGACCAAGCACCACAGCATGATTCGTCTCGACGTCTACAGCCACATGCAACGGTGACCTTCTTCGCCATCGGGCCAGCCTGGAGCGAGCCATGAAGGTGAAGATCACATGAGGCCGCGGCCCTTGTGGGCCGAGGATCTCTGCAACCGTGTGCCACGGATCTTCACCCCAGGCCCCCTTGTCGTACCCCTGCGCAGTCAGCGCCGCTTCTGCCGCTGGCCGGAATGCCTTTCGGATGCGCTCACCGAACACGCTCGCCTGGTCGTACTTGTCGTTGTCTCCCTGATCGGGAAAGAGGTGACGATGGTCGTAGCCGACTTCTCGAAAAGCCTCCCGGAGCCACTGGCGCTTCTCCCGCCCGGCAGTTCTCCAGGTGTAGGTCAGATTCTGCGAGATTTTCTGGCGCCATGTCGGTCGTCGAACCATGCTGGCCAGGCACCCAGGAAGCTGGTCGCCAAGGTCGGACAGCATGTGAATCTTGTGGAGATACTCCTTCGCCTTAGGCGATGTGGCGGTGTCCTCCAACCAGAGCGGATCACGGAATCGGACCATGTGCCGGATTTCAAGAAAGGCGCGATGGATCACCAGAGCAAGAGCCTCTTCAGCTCCCGGCGGATAGAGAGCGCGCCTGCGCCCCGTGATGCCCATCGCGGTACCTCCCCACCTGATCATCCCGTCGCCATCGTCCCACCCGGCAGGGAAGCGGGCCAAGGGCCGGGGGTGAAGGTGGAGCTCCCCGCTGGAAGAATGACCTTCGCCCCCGGCCCTTGGTCTGCTTGGGCTTGTCCTGAGGCGATAGCGACGGGACGATCAGCCTCCACCTCAGCCTGTGACGACCTGGTGGCGGCTGTGATCATCCCGGAGCCTGAGGCCCCGCCGGAGGCAGCTTGAAACAGCGTCTCGTGATCGAGCTGAGCAGCATGGCCGGCGGCATGCGGGTGGCACCCGAAGGGCAAGCGCGGCCGGCGACGACCGGGAACCCACGTACGAGGAGTCCTGCCTCCAACAGATGCTGGATGATCTTGCGCCTCGTTGAGGAGGCGTTCGGCGCTCGGTTGTGCCGGATCGTCGGGGTGGCCCGCTCCAGCTTCTATCACTGGCTGTCGGCGGCGCAGCAGCGGCTCTGCATCGACAAGGCGGCCTTGCCCGAGCGCAACCATTCACCGATGATGTAGCGATGGTCGCCTTGAAGCAGGTAGCGGCTGATATCCCAGCGATCACGCAGAACGGCGCTGGATCCGGGCATGCTCGGGTCCAGCAAGCTGGGCGAGACCAACAGGTCACCGAGTCATGAGCGGTGCGATGGATGGCCACGCTGAGGATGGTGGCCGCGTCTACCAGACATCAGGTGACCAGCACATCAATGAGCACCACTACTACGGTAGCGAAGGAGCTGCCCAAGCCGGTCCAGACTCAGTTCGGCGGCCAGCAGTCGGCAGAGCACCAGTGGTGCTGCGTGATCGCGTTGAGGTGCTGGAGCGCTTGCGCAAGAGTGTCGCCGTGGGGGCCGGCGGCGAGGTCTTCGTTCTTCACGGCATGGGAGGCTGCGGCAAGACGGCCGTTGCCTATGCCTTCTTCCAATTCGCAACAGAGATCGGCGGCCGAGTCGGTCTGTGGGTCAACGCGTCCGAGCGCGCGAGTTTACGTGCCGGCATGCTCGCTGTTGCCGCCGATCGTGGTGCCAGCGATGGTGAATTGATGGCTGCCCGAAACGGCCTTCGCCCCGGAGCTGACCTTGTATGGGGATACCTTGACCGGTCTGCTGAGTCTTGGCTTCTCGTACTCGACAACGCTGATGACCCCGAGATCCTCTGGGACGGCAGCTGGCTGCGTACCAGTCCGCGCGGAACCGTTGTGATCACCACGCGCCGAGCGGCAGCCCGCTGGTGGCCAGGGGCGGAGCTTCAACATATCGGAGTATTACCGCGCGAGGACGCTGCACGGGTGTTGTGTGACCTGGCTCCGCAGAGTGGCACGATGGAGCAGGCTGCCAACATCGCGGATCAGCTTGGACGACTGCCGCTTGCGCTCACGCTCGCCGGCGGTTTCCTCTCTCACCAGGTGCTCTCCCCCTGGACCATGGACGTCTACGGGCGTCACCTCCAGGACGGGGAACTCGTCGAGCTCATGGATCAGGGGGCTGATGTCTTGTCCGCTGAGGATCATCGACACTTGGTCGGGAGAACCTGGCAGCTGACAATCGATGCATTCGAGACCCGTGGGCTGTCTGAAGCCGTAGCGCTACTCAGGCTCCTGGCTCGCTTCGCTTCCGAGCCACTACCGTTGTCTCTACTGGACAGGCCTGAGATCAGCGGTGTCCTCCCTCATACCCGCACTGAAACAGCACTGCGAGCGCTGCTCGATCAATCACTCACCGAGCTGGTTGACGTTGGCGTGCGGTGTGTGCAGACCCACGCTGTGCTGCTCGACAGCGTCGCCGTGGCTACGCCGCCTGAATCACTCGCCACTCTCAACGCGACAGCCAGCCGGTTGCTCGATGCCGCAGTGCCTGAGATTCCCGACACGGGCCCATTCAATCCGCAGCTACGCCTGTTCGCGCCCCACATGCTTGCTTTGTTGCGTCGAGTTACGGATCCCGCCACCGTAGCTGATGTATTGAGCGTGGCGACACGCTTGTCCATCGCGCTCCACCGCACCGGAGACTACCTGCCCGCCTGGGAAACTGCCCGTACCGCAACAGCCCTTGCGGAGCAAACCCTCGGCGCAGAGCACCGACTTGTGCTACGCGCGCGCTCTAGGGTCGGCCGAGCGCTGTTTCGGCTGGGACAATATTCTGAGGCGGAACTGATACTGCAACACGTCCGCACCACTCAGGAACGACTGTTCGGTGCCGACGATCCCGACGCCCTGGACAGTAGTCATGGCCTCTACCTCGTGGCTCTGAACCTCGGCAGACGTGACGAAGCACTCTCACTCCTCCGGGCTACGGAGAAAGGTCGACGAAGAGCATTGGGGCCTTTCCACCCGTTGACTCTTCGCTCCCAAGTCAGCTTACTGCTGATGCTATCCACTTCTGAGTTCGCCGCTGAAGAGAACGCTGCACTGCTTTCCCTGCCCTCACAATGCGAGCGGCACCTCGGCCCCGAGCACACTATTACTCTGCTCGCAAGACACCACTATGCCGTGGCACTATACGAACTGGGACGTCTTGAGGAGGCAGACGAGCAAATCCGGTCAGTTGCCGACAAATATCAACGTCGCTATGGCCCCAACTACCCGATCGCGCTGGGCGCTCAGCAGCTTTATGCCCGAATCCAGTGCGCACTTGGGCATTTGGATTTTGCCATCGAGCTAATGAATGGTGTCGTGGCGTGGCGGGAAAACAACCTCGGCTCCGATCATCCCTTCACGATCGAAAGCAGAGAGCTCCTGATCGAGTTTAAGAGGAACCAGAGGCGCTCCTCTTGATAGCTACCCCCAAAGCCGGCGAAGGGCGATGATCGCGCGGATGAGAACCGTTGCCGGCTGCAATCCTACGTTGATACATAGTTGCGGCCAGCCTGATAGACAAGTTTGTAACACCTATACGTAATGCACAATAGGGCGAGGGCGAACCGCCGGCCGAGCCCGCTCATCGCTCATTGATATGCTGATCTCGGCCAGCTTGGCGACCAGGGCAAGGACGCCGCCCGCCCCAAAGTCCACAGCAACCCGAAGCGCCGCCAGCACTGTTGCGCCGTAGGTAAGTGCTGTAACGCCGTCCCCTCCGATTGGACTGTCCACGACGCTACATGACTCTGCGGGCCGCCCTAAGCAACGCCGTACGAGAGGAGATCCTGACCCGCAACGTCGCCGCCAACATCAAGATGCCCGTCCCTCGAAAGCGCAAGGTCAAGCCCTGGTCGGTCGAAGAGGCGCGGGCCTTCCTGGAGTCGGCCCGCAAGAACGAGGACGCGATGTACCCCGCCTACGTCCTGGGTGCTCGTCCTCGGGCTACGCCTGCGCGAAACGCTTGGTCTGCGCTGGGAGGACGTCGACCTCGACCAGGCCGAGATGACAATCGGCTGGCAAATTCAGCGCGTCGCTGGCAAGCTGCTGCACCGCCAGACCAAACGGACGCGTCCGACGCCACGCTCCCCTTCCCCGAGATCGTCACGGCGGCCCTCCGTGCCCGTCAACGGGCACGCGACACCGCTCGGGAAGCAGCTGGCGACGATTGGCAGGACACCGGCCTCGTCTTCACCACAGCCAGCGGCCGGTCCATCGAACCGTCCAACTTCCGCCGCAGCTTCGCCAACGCCTGCGCAAAGGCGGGAGTACGAAAAGTCCACGTCCACGCGACCCGCAAGACCTGTGCATCCTTGCTCGTGGCCCTCGACGTCCACCCGCGCGTAGCCATGCAGATCCTCCGCCACTCACAGATCGCGGTGACCATGAACATTTACAGCGAAGTCTCGTCAGAAGAAACGCGCAAGGCGCTGAAGCGCCTGGGACAGCACCTCGGTTCCTAAGCCATCCGCGCACCTTAAGGCCGCTTCTCCATGGAGCGGCCTTTGGCATGGCTCACGGGGTTCTGACCTGTCGGTGCCTCTCACTACGATCACCGCATGTATGGCTTAGACGCGATGGATTCGATTCTCCTCGTCCTGCTGCTGTTGATCACCGGGATCGGAATCAGCAGGTGGATAAGACAGCGCAAGGTAACGCGCATCTACGTCGACCTGGACTTCATGACGCCTGTCAATGTTCAGGTCCGGGCCCATGACCTCATCGAGGCAGGCAGGATCCGCGACGCCGTAGCGCTGATCCAGGAGGAGTCCCAGGTATCTCGACCAACCGCGGTGAAGGTCGCACGGGTTCTGCGCACTGGTGGCGTCCTGCCAGGCTTCCCGGTGTTCGACGAGGGCGACCTACCCACCCAGGTTCGCAAGTTGATCGAGGCCGGCAACCGTAAGGAGGCCGTCTTTCTTGCGCGAAGCAGCGAAGACATGAGCCAGTCAGAAGCCGAGACGTTCGTCGACTCACTCTCACGGGAACCGGGGTGAGTTGTCGCTGTAGCTGTATTTTGCAGCTGTACAAGATCGAAAAGGCCACTTCCCGATCACGGGTAGTGGCCTTTGACCTGGAGTGGAGCCTAGGAGATTCGAACTCCTGACATCCTGCTTGCAAAGCAGGCGCTCTGCCAACTGAGCTAAGGCCCCTTCGACGAAGATAGCTTACCGGGCCGACGAAGCCACCCGCGTCGCCCCAAGGTCCTCGCTCAGCACCAAGCCCGGAAAGTCCGCGATCGAGTCCAGGATGTGTGTGGCTCCGCCCTTGAGCAACCGTTCCCGGCTGTGCACCCCGGTCATCACCCCCGCCACCACGGACGCCCCGGCTCGGCGTCCGCAGAGCATGTCGCTCTCCGAGTCGCCGACGACCGCCACGTGCCGTACGTCCTGCACGCCGAGTCGCAGCACGGCGTGCAGGACCATGTCCGGCCAAGGGCGTCCGCGGCCGCCGGCGTCCTCCGGGGAGATGGCCAGGTCGACCTTGTCGTGCCAGCCGAGGACGCCGAGCACGCGGCTCAACGTCGTACGGCTGAACCCGGTGATCAGGGCGAGCTTGACCCCGGTGCCGCGGAGCTTGTCGAGCGCTTCCACGACTCCGGGGACGGGCACCAGTCCGGCACGTTCCAGCGCACCCTCGTAGGAGCGCTCGAACGTCAGGTTCGCCGCCTGGGCCTGGGCCTCGTTGCCGGGGAAGATGCCCCGGAAGACATCGATCTTGGGACAGCCCCGGGACCGGTGCACGTGAACCATGGCACGCGCGTACGCTCCGGTCCCGGGCACTATGCCCTGGGTGGCGATCGCCTCGGCGAAGGCGCGCTCGACCATGGCGATGTCACCGACTGTGGTGCCTGCCAGGTCCAGGCACGCCAGCTCGATGGGGACGACGTCACTCATCGCCTCGCCGGTCGGTTAGTTCTCGCTGCCGGTCGCCTCGGTCCAGAGATCGAGCTCGGCGCGGTCGGCCTGCACCTTACGCCAGATCAGCAACCCCCCAAGGGCGATCAGCGCCAGAACGAGCAGCTTCTTCACGGTGTGACCCCACTTCTTCGACGGTCTCACCTGCCGGGGTGAGACCCAACGGTTGACATGCAGCCTAGCAAGGGATGGCTGCGCTCCTTGTGTCGCGCACGAACCCGATGTGTGGCTTGTGCGTAGAACGAGCCTTCAGCCCGGCCTGGATCATCCCTTCGACCCCGGCCTTTATCCATCCCGTCCTGGGCAACCTGCCAATCACTTCGGACAACATCCCGATCATGCCAAATATCCGGACGTCCCGCGCGCTCGACATACCTCAGGGGGTATGTTACGTTTCCGTCGCCTTCCGATATACCCCCCTCGGGTAATTACAGAACGAAGGGCGTCATACCGCCCAGCTCACGGCGACCCTGGACACGTCCAACTGCCAGAAATGCCGCGGGACCTCGACTTCTCGGCCGACGGGCTGCAACGGGTGTTCAACGCCTATGTCGTGGTCTTCGGCGGGTGGGCAGGCGGCTGTCCGACCTGTTCGGGGCGTGAAGGATGTTCGTCACCGACTGAGCGGCGCTGATCGGCGAGGTCCGTGATCGCCGGCACGGCCTCGGTAAAGATCGCCGGGTGCGCGGTGCAGGGCGTCGGTGGCGCGCTGATCGCCCCCGCCGCGATGACCCTGCTCGTGACGCTCTTCGTCCACAATCCTCGCGAGCCGGGCAAGGCCATGGCCCTGTACGGCGCCGCAGCTCCCGCGGGCGGCGCCGCAGCGTGCATCTCATGGGACGGGCCGGTCGCGGCCAGGGTGGCCAGGCCGATCGGGATGCGGATGACGAACCCCCAGGGCCGGCTCAGGTACTCGGTGATGCGTCGAGGGCACGGCGGCGGCAGGCGCGGCGACGGCGGCAGGCGTGGCGGCAGGCGTGGCGGCGGCGACCTCGTGAAAGCCGTTTCGGTCGCGGCCGGGCTGGTCGTCCATGCCATCGTCGCCGGAAGCCGGATCGCCGGGCTCGGCGGAGTCGGCGGGGTCGTCCTGTTCGCGCCGTTCCTGGTCGTCCAGCGGACCGCCAGGCAGGTGCCCATGACTGTGGCCATCATGACCTTCATGGTCGGCGTCACGCCGAGGCCGCCCGGCAGGTTCGGGACCCAAGCCGCTGATCGTGACCGGACTCGCCGCCCCGGCCACGGATGTGACGAGGCTGCGGTTCACCAGCGGCTTCACCACGAACATGCTGCCGGCCAGCCTGGTCGCCGAGGGGAGGCGTCACACGACCTACCACTCGACCTGGCCGTAATGACGGCCCGCAGCCACCTCGAAGGGCCGGCTCACCGACGGTTTCCAGACCGCCGTCGCCGACGCGGCGCTCATGCGCGAACCGGCCGTGCGCGAAACAGTGAGCTGAATCTCACACCCCTTCGAAATACCCTAGGGGGGTACCGTGTTAGAGTGTATTCGACAGGAACCGGAACAACGCCGAAGGAGACCGTAATGAGCACCGCCACCTACACCGTCAAGGGCATGACCTGCGGCCACTGCGTGAGCTCGGTGAAGGAGGAGGTCGGCGGCGTGGCCGGCGTCACCGGTGTCGAGGTCGACCTGGCCAGCGGCCTGCTCACCGTGACCAGCGAGAGCCAGGTCGAGTCCTCCTCGATCGCCGCCGCGGTCGAAGAGGCCGGATACGAACTTGTCGGGCAGTCGTGAACACGGCCGCCAAACTCGGCTCCTACGTCCTGGGGCTCGCCGTCGTCTTCGGCGGGGCCCTGGGCGTGGGGCGGGTGGTCGGCCCGGTGTCCCAGGAGCCGCCGCAGGAGAACCACGCCGCCATGACGGAGAGCCGGAGCAACGACGCGCCGAAGCAGGCGTCCAGCGATACCCCTGGGGGGCTGCAAGTGTCGCAGAACGGATACACCCTCAACCCGCTGACCCCGGTCGAGACCGGGAAGGCCACTGACTTCCGCTTCACGGTGACCGGGCCGAACGGCCGGCCGGTGACCGACTACCAGGTCGAGCACGACAAGAAGCTGCACTTCATCGTGGTCTCCCGCGATCTGACCACGTTCCTCCACCTTCATCCGGAGATGACCCCCGACGGCATCTGGTCGGTCGGGCTGACGTTGCCGGAGGCGGGGGCGTACCGGGCCTTCGCCGACTTCGCCCCGACGGGCGGCGAGAAGCTGACGCTCGGCGCCGACGTCCAGGCCGCCGGCGACTACCGGCCGAAGCCGCTGCCCGAGGCGAGCCGCTCCTCGAAGGTCGGCGACTACACTGTGAGCCTCGACGGAGACCTGGTCCCCGGGCGGGCGAGCAAGCTCACCCTCACGGTGAACAAGGACGGCAAGCCGGTCACCGACCTGCAGCCCTACCTGGGCGCGTACGGTCACCTGGTCGCCCTCCGCGCCGGCGACCTGGCCTACCTGCACGTGCACCCCGAGCAGAGCGAGAAGGCCGGGCCGCAGATCACCTTCTACGCCGAGGTGCCGAGCGTCGGCGACTACCGCCTGTTCCTCGACTTCAAGCACGGGGACGAGGTCCGTACCGCGGACTTCACCGTCCGCGCCACGCAGGGCGACGCGGACGCCGCGGAGCCGTCGGCCCCCCACGGCCACTGAGACGCTGAGACGCTGGGAAAGGAGAGATGATGTCTTCCCTCACCGAGGAAATGGCCGTCGAGCTCACGATCGGCGGAATGACGTGCGCGTCCTGCGCCAACCGCATCGAGCGCAAGCTGAACAAGCTCGACGGCGTGACCGCGACGGTCAACTACGCGACGGAGAAGGCGAAGGTCACCTTTCCCGACGGGCTCGACCCCCAGTCGCTGATCAGCGAGGTCGAGAAGGCCGGGTACACCGCCGCGCTCCCGGTCGCCAAGGAGCGGAAGGGGCAGGAGGAGCAGGCCGAGCCCGCCGACGAGCTGCGGCCGCTGCGCGACCGGCTGATCGCCGCCGTCACGCTGAGCGTGCCGGTGATCGCGATGGCGATGGTCCCGGCGTTGCAGTTCACGAACTGGCAGTGGTTGTCGCTGGTGCTGGCCGCGCCGGTCGTGGTCTACGCCGGCTGGCCCTTCCACAAGGCCGCCTGGACGAACCTGCGCCACGGCGCCGCGACGATGGACACGCTGATCTCCATCGGCACGCTGGCCGCGCTCGGCTGGTCGTTGTGGGCGCTGTTCTTCGGCACGGCGGGCACGCCGGGCATGACGCACCCGTTCGAGCTGACCATCGAGCGCACCGACGGCTCGGGCAACATCTACCTGGAGGCCGCGGCGGGGGTCACGGCGTTCATCCTGGCCGGGCGCTACTTCGAGTCGCGTTCCAAGCGGCGGGCGGGGGCCGCGCTGCGGGCCCTGATGGAGCTGGGCGCCAAGGACGTCGAGCTGGCCGACGGGCGGCGGGTGCCGGTCGAGCAGCTCAAGTCGGGCGACACCTTCATCGTGCGGCCGGGTGAGAAGGTCGCCACCGACGGCGTGATCGAGGAGGGCACCTCCGCGGTGGACGCCTCGATGCTGACCGGCGAGTCCGTGCCCGTCGAGGTGCGGCCCGGCGACGCGGTCACCGGCGCGACGGTCAACGCGGGCGGCCGGCTGGTCGTGCGGGCCACCCGGGTCGGCGCGGACACGCAGCTCGCCCAGATGGCCAAGCTGGTGGAGGAGGCCCAGACGGGCAAGGCCGAGGTGCAGCGGCTGGCCGACCGCGTCTCGGGCATCTTCGTCCCGATCGTGATCGCGCTGGCCCTCGGCACGCTGGGCTTCTGGCTCGGCACCGGCAACGGCGCGGGGGCCGCGTTCACCGCGGCGGTGGCCGTGCTGATCATCGCCTGCCCGTGCGCGCTCGGTCTGGCCACGCCCACGGCGCTGCTGGTCGGCACCGGCAGGGGCGCCCAGCTCGGCATCCTGATCAAGGGCCCGGAGGTGCTGGAGTCCACCCGCCGCATCGACACCATCGTCCTGGACAAGACCGGCACGGTCACCGAGGGCAAGATGACGCTGGTCGACGTGCACCTGGCCGAGGGCGAGAGCCGCGAGGAGGTGCTGCGGCTGGCCGGCGCCATCGAGCACGCCTCCGAGCACCCGATCGCCCAGGCCATCGCCAGGGAGGCGAAGTCCGACGCGACCGTGGAGGACTTCGCGAACGTCGAGGGCCTCGGCGTGCAGGGCATCGTGGACGGCCACGCGGTGCTGGTCGGCCGCCCGAGGCTGCTGGCCGAATGGTCGCAGCACCTGCCCGCCGACCTGGCCGCCACCCTGGAGGAGGAGCAGGCCAAGGGCCGCACGGTGGTCGCCGCCGGCTGGGACGGCAAGGCCAGGGCGCTGCTGGTGGTGTCCGACGTGGTCAAGGAGACGAGCGCGGAGGCCATCGCCAGGCTGCGGACTCTGGGCCTCACCCCGGTCCTGCTGACCGGTGACAACGAGGCCGTCGCCCGGCAGGTCGCGGACGAGGTCGGCATCGACGAGGTGATCGCCGAGGTGCTGCCCGCCGACAAGGTCGACGTGGTCAAGCGGCTGCAGGGCGAGGGCAAGGTCGTGGCGATGGTCGGCGACGGCGTCAACGACGCGGCCGCGCTCGCCCAGGCCGACCTGGGCCTGGCCATGGGCACCGGCACGGACGCCGCGATCGAGGCCTCCGACCTGACCCTGGTCAGGGGCGACCTGCGGGTGGCGGCCGACGCGATCAGGCTGTCGCGCCGGACGCTCGGCACGATCAAGGGCAACCTGTTCTGGGCCTTCGCCTACAACGTGGCCGCCCTGCCGCTGGCCGCGCTCGGCCTGCTCAACCCGATGATCGCGGGGGCCGCGATGGCCTTCTCCAGCGTCTTCGTGGTGAGCAACAGCCTGCGGCTACGCCGGTTCAAGTGATCGCTGGGCCCATCTGACGGCCGGTGCCATCGTGGCGCCGGCCGTCATGAACGCCAGGCCCAGCAGCAGCCAGCCCACGGTTCCCCCGTCGAGCACGAGCGCAGTGAGCACGACCGGGCCGAGCATCCTCGCCACGGCCGTGCCGGTGCCGAAGAAGCCCTGGTACTGGCCCTGCCGGTCGTCGGGGGCCAATCCGAACCCGATCTCCCAGGCCCCCGCAGCCAGGAACATCTCCCCGGCCACCTGCATGCCGGCCGCCGCGATCAGGAAGATCCAGCCGTACGGGCTGAGGGCGAACACCGCGCACGCGGCGAACATCACGAACCCGGCCCTGCGGACGGCCGAGGAGGCGTCCCGCAAATCGCGCACCCGGCGGGCCACGCGTACCTGGAAGAGCAGCACGCTGCCGGTGTTGAGCACGAGCAGCACCGAGACCATCCACGTGGGCGCGGACGTGCGCTGCGCGATCCACAGCGGCACCACGAGGCTGAGCAGCGGCATGTAGAACAGCATGACCGCGTTGATCAGCGTGACCAGCGCGTACGGCCGGTCCCTGAGCACGGCCAGCCGCGGCCCCGGCGCGGCGGGCGCGGGCCGCACGGCGGGCAGCGCGCGCAGGACCAGCGCGGCCACCAGGAAGCTCAGGGCGTCCAGCGCGAACACCGCGGTGTATCCGGCACGGGTGCCGACGGTCAGCGCGACGCCGCCCAGCGCGGCCCCGACGGCCATGCCGCCGTTGAGCGTGGACTGCAGCACCGCCCGCACGACCGTGCGGCGTGCCGGCTCGATCAGCCCGGCCAGCAGGGCCTGGCGGGCCGCCGACAGGCCGGTCTGCGCGGTCCCGTACAGGCAGGCGACCAGCACGAACAGCGCGAACGAGTGGACGAACACGAACGAGCCGGCCGCCACCGCGGTGGTGAGCGCGAGCAGCACCGCCACGCCGCGCGGCCCGCGCCGGTCGGCCAGGTGCCCGAGGGGCACCCCCGCCACCGAGCCGACCGCCCAGCCCAGGGTGAGGCCGAGGCCGATCTCGGTGGCCGACAGGCCCACGACCTTGGCGAAGTAGAGCGCCGAGGTGACCAGGTAGGCACCGTCGCCGATGGAGTTGGCGAGCTGCGCGGCGGCGAGGACGCGCTCGCGTCTCATGACTTGTACGACTCCGGGGTCATACGGGTGGCGACGCCCATCCGGTTCCAGGCGTTGATGGTGGCGACGGCCACGGTCAGCGCGGCCAGTTGCTGCTCGTCGAAGTGCGCGGCGGCCTGGGCCCAGACCTCGTCGGTGACGTCGTCGGTGGACAGGCGGGTGGCGGCCTCGGTGAAGGCCAGGGCGGCGCGTTCCTCAGGGGTGAAGAAGGGGGCCTCGCGCCAGACGGCCACGGCGTGCAGCCTGGCGTCGCTCTCCCCCGCCTGCTTGGCGTCGGAGCTGTGCATGTCCACGCAGTAGACGCAGCCGTTGATCTGGCTGGCGCGCAGCCGTACGAGTTCGAGGAGGGGCTTGGGGAGGGTGCTCTGGGCCACGAATCTGTCCAGGCCGGCCATCGCCTTGTAGGCCTCGCCGGCGAACTTCCCGAGTTCCATGCGTTCGGTCATGTGCTCATTTTGGCCGCCCCCTTGTCCCGATATAAGCTCCAATTTCCGCCAAGTTGATTGGGCCAAATTGGACGTTCACATCAGCCTCCAAGGGCGCGGTGACCTGGCCGCACAGGTCTACCGGCAACTGCTCGACGCCATCCTCGACGGGCGGCTGCGCTCGGGCGAGCGGCTGCCGCCGACCAGGGAGCTGGCCCGCCGGCTGGAGATCTCCAGGAACACGGTGGGGGTGGCCTACGACCGGCTGGTGGCCGACGGCTTCCTGATCGGCCGGGCGGGGGCGGGCACGTTCGTGTCGGCCGAGCCGGTGCGCGGGCGGGCCGCGCCCAAGGGGGTGGTCAGGCCGCGCGCGTTCTGGCGGGAGCTTGGCGCGCCCGTCCAGGAGCCGCCCGCCCGGTACGACTTCCGCGTCGGCGTGCCGGACGCGCGGCTGTTCCCGATGGAGACCTGGCGCAGGCTGGTGGCCGGGGAGCTGCGGGTGGGCCTGGCGACGTACGCCGATCCGTCCGGCTATGAGCCTCTACGTGAGGCTATTTCCCGGCATATCGGCATCAGTCGGTCGGTTCATGCGGGGCCCGACGACGTCCTGATCACCAACGGCGCGCAGCAGGCCCTCGACCTCGTCGGACGCGTGCTGATCGAGCCCGGCACGACCGTCGCCGTCGAGGAGCCCGGCTACCCGCCCGCCCGCCGCCTGTTCGGCTCGCTCGGCGCCCGCGTGGTCGGCGTGCCCGTGGACGCCGAGGGCCTGGACGTCTCGGCCATCCCCCGCTCGGCGAGCCTCGTCTACGTCACGCCCTCGCACCAGTTCCCGCTGGGCACGCCCATGTCGCTGGCCCGCCGCGCCGCCCTGCTCGCCTGGGCGGAACGCCGCGCCGCCGTCGTGATCGAGGACGACTACGACAGCGAGTTCCGCTTCGGCGAACGTCCGCTGGAACCCCTCCAGAGCCTCGACCGGGCGGGCCGGGTCATCTACGTGGGCTCGTTCTCCAAGACCCTGCTCCCCATGCTCAGGCTCGGCTTCCTCGTCGCCCCCGCCTCGCTCGGCCCGGCCCTGCGCGCCGCGCGGCAGCTCTCCGACTGGCACGGCGACGTGCCCACGCAGGCCGCGCTGGCCCGCTTCATCGACGAGGGCCTGCTGGCCAGGCACATCAGGAAGGCGACCCGCGTGTACGCCACCCGGCACGACCTGGTCACCAGGACGCTGGCCGGGGACGATCGGCTGCGGCTGATCCCGTCCGCGGCGGGGTTGCACGTGTGCGCCCGGCTGGCCCCGGGCGTGTCGCTGCGTCCCGCGCCGGACGTGGCCGGCGAGCAGCTCGACGCGTACTGCGGCGAGAGCCCGGCGCAGCGGGGCCTGGTCCTGGGCTACGGCGCGATCGGCCCGCACGACATCGGGCCGGGCCTGCGCCTGCTCATCGACAGCCTGACCGGCCCGTAGAGCCGGACGCCGTCAGTAGTGCCGGCGGCTCCAGAACCGCCGCGCCCGCTCCCCCGACAGCTCCGGATCGTCCGGCGGCGACGGCTGCTGCACGATGACGACGGTCGTCTTGGCGTGGCGGGCGCAGTACATGCTGGTGGAGGGCAGCAGGATCCGGCTCAGCAGCCTGCGCCTGCCCCGGCCGAGCACCAGCAGGTCGCCCTCACGGGCCAGGTCGACGAGATGGTAGCCGGGGTCGCCGACCTTGCTGACCGTCGCCACGCGCAGGTCGTCGGGCATGCCGCCGGCGACGTCCTCGAACACGCCCGTGATCACCTCCGCACAGCGGGTCTCCTCGCCCTGACGGATCGCGTGCTGCACGGGCAGCGCCTCGGGGAAGGGATGGACGGGCGCGCGACTGACGTGAACGGCCACCAGAGCCATCCGGTGCAGCCTGGCCGCGCCGATGGCCCAGGCGAGTGCCCAGCGCGAGGCCGGGGACTCGTCCACCCCCACGATCAGCCTCACACCGCCAGGCAGATCCTGTTCCACGGTGCCTCCTGGAAATGAAGTACGACCATAGTGCGCCAACCGGCCAGTTACCGGGAGGTGGCACTTTGCGAACTCTGGAGTCCTCCGCGAACCCGGGCGTAGCATGCGGGGGTGGAACGCGGGTGGGTGCAACCCCGTCCCGCCCTCGACCGGCGGCTCGACGGGGCGCTTACGCACAGGCTCACCACGCTCGTGGCCTCTACAGGCTACGGGAAGTCGATCGCGCTCGCCGGTTGGAGCCACGCCGTCGGCGCGGTGCTGCACCTGCTCGGGCCCGCCGACCGCGACCTGCCGACGCTGGCGGGCTCGGTGGCGTCGGCGCTGGCCGAGGCCGTCCCGGGGCTGCCCCCAGAGCTGCTGGCCGCGGCCGGCGCGCCGCTCGGGCCCGGCGCCGACGAGCTGTCCAGGGCCGCCGCGCTGGCGGGCGCGCTGGCCGAGGCACTGGCCCGGCGGCTGACCAGAGGGCTCGCGCTGGTCTTCGACGGCGTCGACGCGATCACCGGCGCGCCCGGCTCGGTGCGTTACGTCGAGACGCTGGTCCGCGCCGCGCCCCGGCACCTCCACCTGGTCACCGCCTCGCGGGCGCCGCTGCCGTTCCCGACGGCCCGGCTGCGCCAGGACCACGAGGTGCTCGACCTCGACGCCACCGACCTCGCGCTCACCCCGTCCGAGACCGCCGCCTGGGCCCGCGAGCGGCTGGGCGAGCAGGGCGCGGGCATCGCCGCCAGGGTGCACGAGGCCTGCGCGGGCTGGCCCGCCGCCGTCCAGGCCGCCCTCGACACGCTGGCCCGCGAGGAGCCGGCGGGCTGGCCGCGCACCGCGGCGAGCCTGACCGCCGGCTCGGCCACGCTCGAACACCTGACGCTCGCCGCGTTCAAGGACCTGCCGCAGGGTATGCGCGAGCTGCTGCGCGCGGCGACCGTCCTGCCGGTGCTGACCGCAGGCCTGTCCGCCACGCTCGGCGCGCCGCCCGACACGCTCGCGGCCCTGACCAGCCGCGGCCTGTTCATCGAGGCCGACCAGGACGGCCACCGGCTGACCTCCACCAGCAGGCACGTCCTGGCCAGGCACGCCCCGCTCGACCGGCACGAGGCCCACGACGTGGCCGCGGTCGCCGCCCGCTGGTACGTCGAGCACGACCAGCCCGAGCTGGCCCTGCGCGCAGCGGTCGCGACCGCCCACCCCGAGCTCGCCGCGTCGTTGCTCAACTCCCACGGCCCCCGCCTGGCCGAACGCGGTGACGTGATCGCGGCGCTCGACCTGCTGCCCGAGCAGGCCAGGAGCTCCCCGCCGATGCTCAGGCTGGCCGGCATCGCCGAGCAGAACCGCGGCCACTGGACCCGCGCCCACGACCTGCTGGCCCGGGTGGCGGGCAGCCCCGCCTTCGACGCGTTCGTGGCCAGGCGGCTCGGCTTCATCGACCACCTGCGCGGCGACCTCGACGCCGCCATGGCCATGTACGCCAAGGGCCACGCGTACGGCTCGCCGCCCGCCGACGCCGCCATGTGCGCCGCCTCCATGGCCTCGGTGCTGTGGCTGAAGGGCGACCGGGCGGGCTGTGCCGAGCTGGCCGACCAGGCGCTGGAGCAGGCCGGCGGCCTCGGCGACCCGGGCGCGCTGGCGATGGCCAACACGGTGCTGGCCATGCTGGCCGCGCTCGACGGCGACCGCCGCGCCAACGACGCCTACTACCTGCGCGCCCTGGAGTACGCCGAACGCGCCGGCGACATCGTCCAGCTCATCAGGATCCGGGCCAACCGGGCCTCCCGCCATCTCGACGAGGGCGCCTACGCCGAGGCGCTGGCCGAGACGGAGGCCGCCGGCCGGCTGTGCGACCTGGTGTCGTTCGCGCCGTACGCCGCGCTCAACGTGGCGAACCGGGCCAAGGCGCTGGTCGGGCTCGGCCGGCTGGAGGAGTCGGCGATCGACGCCGCCGACGCGGTGGCCAGGTGGGAGGCGATGGGTTCGCGGCTGGTCAGCGTCGGGCTGGTCAGGCTGGGCGAGATCCACGCGCTGCGCGGCGACCGCGGCCAGGCGGCCGCCGTCTACCGCCGGGTGATCGCCGAGACCGGCCCGCTGGGCGAGGTGCAGACCCGCTCAAACGCGCTCAACGCGCTGGCCGAGCTGCTCGCCGAGGAGGATCCCGAGGAAGCCGCCAAGGTGGCCGAGCAGGCGCTCGTGCACGCCGGTGGCATCGCCGGGGTCACCGCGCGGGTGGCGGCGGCGCACGTGGCCGTGGCCGCCGGACGCCGTGAGGAGGCCGTCCGGCTGCTCGACGAGACCGAGCCGGTCGCCGTGGAGCGCAGGGACCACGCGGCCCAGGCGGTGATCTGCGAGCTGCGGGCCCGGCTCGACGGCGATCCGGCGCAGGCCGACGAGGCGGTGCGCAGGTGGGCGGCGCTCGGCGACCCGATCGGGCGGGCCAGGGCCGAGCTGGTGCGGGCGGCCCTGGCCGACCCGGTGAGCGGGGGCGAGGTGGCCGTACGCGTGCGCGAGCGGATGCACGCGATCGGCTGCCGGGCGCTCGACGACCGGATCGACGAGCTGATCGCCCGCGCGGCGCCCGTGACGGGGGCGACGGTGGTGATCGAGACCATGGGAACGTTCCGGGTGCTGCGCGGCGCGGTGCCGGTCCCGCGTACGGCCTGGCAGTCGCGCAAGGCCCGCGACCTGCTGAAGATCCTGGTCAGCCGCCGGGGCGGCGCGATCAGCAGGGAACGGCTCGTGGAGATCCTCTGGCCCGACCAGGCGGACGACACGGTCGGGCTACGGCGGCTCAACGTCATGGTCTCCACGCTGCGCGCGGTGCTCGACCCGGCCCACGAACGGCCCGCCGACGACCTGGTGGTCTCCGAGGAGGGCGCGCTGCGCCTGGACCTGGCGCACGCCGACGTCGACGTGGAGCGCTTCCTCGACCTGGCCGCCGGAGCCGTACGGCTGGAGCAGACCGGCCGGACGGCCGAGGCGCTGGAGCTGTGGACGGCGGCCGAGAGCGCGTACGGCGGCGAGTTCTGCGAGGAGGACCCCTACGCCGACTGGGCCGTGGGCCTGCGCGAACAGGCGAGGCTGGCCTACGTGCAGGCCGCCGCCAGGCTGGCCGCGGCGCGCACCCGCGAGCGGCGCTACGACGAGGCCGCCCGCCACTGGCTGCGCCTGCTGGAGCGCGACGGCTACGACGAACGCGCCCACCTGGGCCTGGTACGCGTGCTCGACCTGGCGGGACGGCGCGGCGACGCCCGCAGGCGCTACCACCTGTACGCCGAGCGCATGCGCGAGCTGGAGGTCGAGCCCGCGCCCTACCCCACCTGAACCAGACCTGAACCGTCCGGGGAGATGGTGCTCCGATGAGGACGGTCATCGTACGGCTGGTCGAGCCCGAGCAATCCGGCGGCCAGCTCCGCGGGCTGCTCGAAGAGGTGGGGGGCGAGCCGGTGCCGTTCAGCGGTGCCGACGCCGTGATCACCCTGCTGCTGAACGCGGCCGGCCTGAACCGCGATCCCGCCTGAACCTCGCGCGAACCTCGGCTCGCCACCATCTGTGGTGAGAGGAGGCACGATGAGCGAGCAGCTGGGGAGCGGATGGCCGTTCGTCGGGCGAGGGGGATCGATCGCGACCGTGCGCGAGGCGCTGCGGTCGGGAGCCGGCGTGATGATCGCCGGTGAGGCGGGCGTCGGCAAGAGCAGGCTGGCCGCGCAGGCGCTGGCCGGGCTCGACGGGTACGAGGTCGTGCGCGTGCTGGGCACGGAGACCGCGTCGATGATCCCGTTCGGGGCGTTCGCCCACGTACTGACGGGTCCGCCGCACGGTGGCGAGAACCTGCTGCGCTGGGCCGCGCGGCACCTGCGCAGGGGAGGCAGGGGAGAAGGAGAACTGCTGGTGAGCGTGGACGACGCCCACCGGCTCGACGCGGCCTCGGCCGCGCTGGTGCACCACCTGGCGGCGGGTGGGGAGGCCAGGGTGCTGGTCACGGTGCGTACGGGCGGCCCGCTGCCCGCACCGGTGGTCGCCCTGTGGAAGGACGAGCTGCTGACCAGGATCGAGCTGCCGCCGCTCGGCCAGGACGAGGTCGGCCAGGTGCTGGCGGGCGCGCTCGGCGGCGAGGTGGCGGCGGGGACCGTACGGCGTCTGGCGGACGTCACCGGCGGGAACGTGCTCTACCTGCGCGAGGTCGTGCACGCCGGGCGGACGTCCGGCTGCCTGGCCGAGAGCGGCGGCGAGTGGCGCTGGCGGGGCGAGCTGTCGATGACGACCCGGCTGCGCGAGCTGGTCGGCGCCCGCATCGGCCACCTGGACCCGGACGAGCGGGAGGTGCTGGAGCTGGTGGCGTTCGGTGAGCCGGTGGGCGCCGAGCTGCTGGTCGCGCTGACCTCGTCACGCGCGGTCGAGCGGGTCGAGGCCCGCGGCCTGGTCGCCGTCGCCGGCGACGGCAGGCGCGAGCAGGTACGCCTCGGCCACCCCCTGTACGGCGAGGTGGTCCGCGGCGACTGCGGCACGTTACGGGCCAGGCGGCGGCTGCGGACGCTGGCCGAGGCCCTGGAGGCCAGCGGCCTGCGGCGACGCGAGGACGAGCTGCGCGCGGCCGTCTGGCGGCTGGACAGCGGGTCGGCCGCCGCGCCCGAGATGTTGTTGTCGGCCGCGGACCTGGCCTGGGCCAGGCGTGACCCACGGCTGGCGGCCCGGCTGGCCAGGGCCGCGATCGAGGCGGGCGCGGGCGTGGCGGCCGTCGCGCTGCTCGGCCAGGTGCTGATGGTGCTGGGCGACCCGGACGCCGCTCTGACGGCGCTGCGGCAGGCGGCCAGGAACGCCGTCACCGAGGGCGAGCGCGCGCAGCACGCCTTCAGCCTGGGCATGAACCTCGCCTGGGCGGGCGCGGACGGCGAGGCGTGCCGGGTGCTCGACCTGGCGGCCGAGGCGCTGACCGATCCGGCCTGGCGGCAGGAGGCGCACGTCTACCGGGGCGTCGCCGACTTCTTCGCCGGGCGGCTGACCGGGGCCGCCGGGTCGCTGGCGCGGGCGCGCGCGTGCGAGCCGATGACCGTGCGCGGCGCGGCGCACGCGACCGGGCTGGAGGCGTGGATCGACGCCTACTCGGGCCGTGCGGAACGTGCGCTCGCCGTGGTCGAGCGGGCGCTCACGACCATGGACGACTGGGACGACGACGCCCCGCACGCGCTGCCGACCCTGCTGGACGCGCGCTGCGCCGCCCAGGTGTTCTCCGCCCGGCTGGACGAGGCCGAGCGGACGGCCGCGGAGGGCATGGAGCCGGCGGCGGCCGAACCGGCGGTGTCGGGGTTCGGGGCGTACCGGGCGATGGTCGGCAGGCTGCGCGGCGACGCGGCCGGCGCGGCCCGCTGGGCCAGGGAGGACGCGGCCCGGCTGCCGGCGCGGACGCCGTACCGGGGGCGGTGCCTGGCCGAGCTGGCTCATGCGCGGGCGTTGCTGGGGGAGACGACGGCGGCTCGGGCCGTGCTGGCCGAGGCCGAGGAGTCAGCCTCGCGGTGGGCGTTCACCCGGCAGCCGGTGCTCCAGGCGGCGGTCTGGGTGGCGGCCTCGGCGGGCGACCTGGACGAGGCGGTGAGCCTGTGCCTGTCGGCCGCCGGGCTGGCCGAGCAGCACGAGCAGTTCGGGCAGCTGATGTTCGCGCTGCACGACCTGGTGCGGCTCGGCGCGCCCGCCCTGGCGGCCCGGCGGCTGGCCGCGCTCGCCGAACGCGTGGACGGACCGCTGGCCGGGCTGTTCGCCCGGCACGCGCGGGCCGCCGGCGACCCCGCCGAGCTGCGGGACGTCGCCGCCGAGTTCGAGCGGCTCGGCCTGATCCTGTACGCCGCCGAGGCCCTCGCCCAGGAGTCGGCGGCCCACCGCCGGGACGGCCGGGGCACGCTGGCCAAGGGGGCGCAGACCAGGGCGTGGGCGCTGGCCAGGCGGTGCCCGGGGGTCTCGACGCCCGCGCTGGTCGAGCTGGCCACGCCGGAGCTCACGCCGCGCCAGCGGGAGATCGTCAAGCTGGCGGCGGCCGGGCTGACGAACCGGCAGATCGCCGACCGGCTGACGCTGTCCACCCGGACGGCGGCCAACCATCTCCAGGCGGCCTACGAGAAACTGGGCGTCAACGACCGCACCCAGGTGGGCCGCCTCCTGGCTGCGCTGTAACCGAGGGCAGCCTCAGACGAGGCCCAGGAGGCCGTCGTACAGGGCCTGGCGGTCGGCGGCCGTCATGGCCTCGTACGGCGCGGCGGCCCGCCGGTTCGTGTCCGCCTCGATCGTGTCCCGCAGCGGTCCGTCCCTCAGGGCGACGATCCCGGCCGCGGTCAGCCCGGCCGCGCGCCAGGATTCGGCGTGCGCGTCCGCCCGGTGGTAGCGCAGCACCGCGAGCCGGTTGAACAGCAGCAACCCGGCGGGGGCGCCGTCCGGCTCGTACGGCGGCGCCATCACCTCCAGCGCGCCGCCCGGCACGCGTACGGCCCGGTCGAGCACGCCGCCCGCCGACGCGGCGAGAGCGGTCACGTCATGGCCCGCCCAGACGCGGCCGGCCGCCTCGGCGTGCGCGGCGTACAGGCCGTCCACGAACGCCCGGCCCTGGGCCGTCAGCCGCAGTGCCCCGTCGGCGTCCCGTTCGAGCGCCCCTTCACGCACGTGGACGTCGACGCCTTCGGTCACGTCGCCGTACCGGTGGACGGCGGCGAGCGCGGCCGTGGTCACCGGGCGCAGGGGCAGCACGAAGCGCAGGTCGTTGAGCAGCCCGGCGGTCAGGCCGGAGCGTTCGACCAGGTCAAGGAGGGCTCTGCCGGCGGCGGCGTGCACGTTGACGTGTGCGGCGTCGATGACGGGCGCGATCGCCGCCGCAAACTCCCCCAGGCCCTGAAATTTCGGCATTGAGCGTCATTATGACGCTGATTCCGTAGCTCATCAGCAGGAAACCATAAGCGCCCGCCTCCAGGGTGAGGTCAACCGTCCGGCGCCCGCCGGTGTTCTCCCACCGCCCGGTTCCTCCCCCCTGGAGTCCCTGATGTCCCTCCGTCCTCGCTGGGCGGCCCTGCCCGTGCTGCTGGTCGCGGTGTTCATGACCACGCTCGACTTCTTCGTCGCGAACGTGGCCATGCCCTCGATCCGCGCCGACCTGCGCGCGGGCGACGCGGCGAGCCAGTTCGTGATCGCCGGGTACGGGCTGGCGTACGCGGCGGGCCTGATCGTCTCGGGACGGCTCGGCGACCTCTACGGGCCGCGCCGCCTCTTCGCCGCCGGGCTGGCCCTGTTCACGCTCGCCTCGGCGGCCTGCGGCGGCGCGCCGGACACCGCCGCGCTCGTGCTCGCCCGGGTGGCGCAGGGCGTCGCGGCGGCGCTGCTCGCCCCGCAGGTCCTCACGCTGGTAGGGACGCTGTTCCCGGGCGCGGACCGGGCCAGGGCGTTCGGCTGGTACGGCACGGTGGTGGGCCTGGCCGGGATGAGCGGCCAGGTCGTCGGCGGGCTGCTGGTGGCCGCCGATCCCCTCGGGCTCGGCTGGCGGGCGTGCTTCCTGGTCAACGTGCCGATCGGGCTGGCGGCGCTGGCGCTGACCAGGCGGCTGGTCCCCGGCGTCGCGGGGGCCGGGGCGCGCGCCGGGCTGGACCTGGCGGGGGCGGCGCTGGTCGCGGCGGGGCTGGTGGGCGTCGTGCTGCCGCTGGTCCAGGGGCGCGAGGAGGGCTGGCCGCAGTGGACGTGGCCGTGCCTGGGCGGCGCGGCGCTCACGCTGGCGGCGTTCGTCCGGCGGCAGCGGCGGCTGGCGGCGACCGGCCGGGAGCCGCTGCTGGACCTGGAGGTGTTCCGCGAGAAGGGGTTCGCGACCGGGCTGGCGGCGGTCGCGCTGCTGTTCGGCACCTCGGCGGGCCTGTCGTTCGTGCTCGCCCTCCACCTCCAGGACGGGCTCGGCCTCGGTCCCCTGGCCGCCGGGGCGGTGTGCACCGCGCTGAACGTCGGCTTCTTCCTGGCCTCGCCGCGCTCGGCCCGGGTGCCGCGCCCGGTCGGCCCGCTGGCGCTGCTGCTGGGGCTCGGGCTGCTCTACCAGGCGGGGGAGTCGCCGTACCTGGTGGCGGGCGCGTTGCTGGTGGCGGGCGCGGGGATGGGCCTGCTCATGTCGCCGCTGCTCTCCTCGGTCCTCGCGTCCGTACGCCGGGAGCGCGCGGGCGCGGCGGCCGGGGTGCTGGGGACGGTCCAGGAGACCGGCGGCGTGCTCGGCGGCACGATCACCGGCGCGGTGTTCTTCGGCTCCCTGGACGCCGGCTGGCCCGCGGCCACCAGGGCGGCCCTGCTCGTGCTCATCGTGGGCGCCCTGGGCGTGCTGGCCCATTCGGCACGCCGTCCGCGGTGTCCCGAGCCGGCCCCGGCGATGTCCCTGGAACCGCACCGCTGACCGCGGGGCCCGTGACGTCAGCCGTACCGGCCGGTCGTGGGCGGACGGAGGGCGACGGCCAGGTCGTCGGCGAGGCGCGGAAGTTCGTCGGGCCCGAGCGTGGAGACCGTCAGGCGCAGCGCGGGCGGCGTCCGAACGCGGTTGCGGGCGCCGGGCGCGGCGGCCCAGCCGAGCGCCAGCAGCCGGGTGACCGCGGTGGTCTCGTCGGCGACCGGGACCCAGACGTTGAGCCCGCTGCGGCCGTGCGCCCGTACGCCACGCGCGGCCAGCGCCTCGACCAGGCCGTCCCGGCGTCCGGCGTAGGCGGCGGCGACGGCCGCGGTGTCCACGGCCTGCGCGCGCCACAGGTGGGCGACCGCGCGTTGCAGCAGATGGCTGACCCAGCCCGCGGCCAGCCGCTGCCGTCCGCGCAGCCGGCCGAGCGTGACGGGATCGCCCGTGACCAGCGCCAGCCGCAGGTCAGGGCCGAACGCCTTGGCCGTCGAGCGGGTGAGCAGCCAGCGGGTCGTCACGCCGGCCAGGGGATGGAGGGGGAGGTCCACCAGGCTCGCCCCGTGGTCGTCCTCGATCAGCACCACGTCGGGCCGGGTGTCCAGCAGGGCACGCAGGTCCGCGGCCCGCGACGCGGTGACGGCCGCGCCGGTGGGGTTCTGGGCGCGGGCCGTGATCACCACCGCTCGTACGCCCGCCCGCAACGCCCGGTCGAGCTCGTCCGGCAGCGGACCCTCGTCGTCCAGCCGCATGGGGACCGGCCGCAGCCCCAGGGCGGCGACCAGGTCGAGCAGGGCCGTCCAGCCCGGGTCCTCGACGCCGATCGGATCGCCGGGACGAAGGTGGGCGATCAGGACGCGTTCCACGGCGTCGAGGGTGCCCGAGGTGATCGCCAGCGGCGCGGCCGGCACGCCGTCGGCACGCAGGCGGGCGGCGGCCAGCGAGAGGAGCTCCTCGTCGTCGCCCGTGCCGTACATGGCCGGACGCTGCTCGTGCGCCCTCGCCGCGGCGGCGAGCGCGTCGTGCAGCGGCGGCAGCAGAGCCGGGTCCGGATTGCCGTGGGACAGGTCGCGCGCGCCCGGCGGCACCTCGATGCGGATCTCCTCGCGGGTCGTGGTGGCCGGACGCGGCCTGACCCGGGTTCCGCGCCGGCCCGCGGTCTCGACGACCCCGCGCTCCCGCAACAGCCGGTACGCCGCCGCGGCGGTGTTCGGACTGACCTCGGCCATGGCGGCCACCTCGCGCACGGGCGGCAGGTGCGTACCGGGGAGGAGCAGCCCGGCGGACACGGCGGCCTCGACGCCCGCCGCGATCTCGCTGGCCGTCCCCCCAACGATCGTGTATGTTCCTGACACAAAAAACATTATGTACTAATACAAACCCCGACGGGAGGGTTTTCACGTGCTCATCCATCCTTGGGACGCGGCACGCGACGACGACGAGTGGCGGGCCTGGCTGGCCACCCGCGACTTCGGCCAGCTCGCCGCCAACGGCCACGACGGCGGCCCGCCCGTGGTCGTCCCCACCCACTTCCTCTTCGACGGCGGCACGGAGGTGCTGCTCCACCTGGCCAGGCCCAACCCCGTGTGGGCGGCGATCGAGCGCGATCCGCTGGTCCTGCTGAGCGTGCACGACGACTACGCCTACATCCCCGGCGGCTGGCGGAAGGGCGACCCCGAGACCGGCGTGCCCACCAGCTATTACGCCTCCGTCCAGCTCACCTGCCGGGCCGAGACGGTGGACGACCCCGAGGCCAAGGCGGAGATCCTGCGCCGCCAGCTCGCCCACTTCCAGCCCGACGGCGCCCACGGCGTCGTCGCGGCCGGCGAGGGTCCGTACCACCGGCAGTTGCCCGGCCTGCGCGGGCTGCGCCTGGCGGTGGTGGAGGTGCGCGCCAAGTTCAAGTACGACGGCCACTACCCCGCCGAGGCCCGCGAGCGGGTGGCCGCCCTGCTGGCCGAACGCGACCTGCCGGGCGACGCCGGAGCCAGGGAGCAGCAGCTCAGGAGGATGGCAGGGCACTGAAGCAGGTGCGCAGCATGCGGATGAGGGCCCGCTTCTCCCGGTGGGTGACGGTCAGCCCGTAGTGGTGCTTCACCGTGATCCAGGCCCTCACCCCGCGCCCGGACGACCGAGGTCGGCTCGGGCAGGACCAGGGGGGCAGCAGCATGACAGCGATCACGGATTCAGCATTGGCAGCCCGCCGTCGCCACTCCCGGTATTTGACAGCTCGCGAAGAGTGATGTCGGCTGGGATCGCGACGCAAGGGGAGGTCTTACATGGATGCGCCGGACGGCCCCGGCCGGGAGCAGGTGCTCGACTGGGTCGAGCGGGTGGCGGACTTCGTCTCCGAGGAGTGGGGTCTGGCTCCGATCACCGGCCGCGTCCTGGGCTGGCTCATGGTCTGCGACCCGCCCGCGCAGGCCGCGTCCGACATCGCCGACGCCATCGGCGCGAGCCGCGCGTCGCTGACGACGACCATGCAGCTCCTGACGTCGATCCGGCTCGTCCACAAGCTCCGCAGGCCGGGGGAGCGCAACGTCTTCTACCGGATCGAGGACGACGCCTGGTCGAAGGTGCTGCGCCAGAAGCTGGCCGCGTTCACGGCGTTCGACGCGCTGGCCGAGGAGGGCCTGCGACTCGGCTGGACGGACGAGGCCCAGACCGCCCGCATCCGCTCCGCACACGACTCCATCGCGGCCGTCGCCGCCGCTCTCGACAGCCTGTGGAAAACCGACGCGCCTGTGGATAACTAGCCTTCGGGGTCCGGATACTGGAAGACGTCGTCCAGAGGCACCCGGAACACCCTGGCGATCTGAAAGGCCACCTCAAGAGAGGGTGAATAGCGGCCCTGCTCGATGGCGATGACGGTCTGCCGCGTGACGCCGATCCGCTGGGCCAGTTCGGCCTGTGTCATCTCGCCGTGCGTGAACCGCAGAGTCCTGATGGAATTGGTGACCTTGGTCGGCTTGCCCATCCCTACAAGCCCCTCCGATAGGCGATGAGCCTCAGCGGGGTGGCTACCAGGGCGGACAGGACGAGTGCCGCGTAGATGGCGTTGGCGATCCAGAAGTGGTCGGCTTCCGCCATGGTCAGACCAAGGGGGACCATCATGGAGCCCCCTAGGACAACGCCCCCGACATGTTGGGCGGAACGGTTGATTTCCCTGTCTCGCACGTCGCTCTGGTGACTCTCGCTGGGCTTCACGATCTCGACCACGATACGGCCCGCGATCGACAGGCCGATGCTTATGCCGATCGCCCACACCATCGGCGCGACGTAGGGGACGGCGCTGAGCGGACCGCCGCCGGCCCGGCCCAGGATGACGATGACGTAGGCCACGTAGGTGCCCACCGTCGCCACGAGATAGACCCAGGCGCCCTTTTCCTCGTACGACATCACAAGGAGGGAATGTAAAACGCTCTGTACATCATGTCAATGATTTCAGACTTCTCCACTGCTGTGGACAACCGTCCCCATCCTGTGGATAACTTTTCGCCGGAGAGCCCGTCCACAGGCCGCCGGGAGCACCGCCGTGGCGAAAGAGCCACCGCCGGGCGGACCCGTCCAGCATGCTTGCTCTTGTCCCAGGACAGGAGGCCCACCGTGCGCTACTTCCTTGAGGTTCCCCTCGACGACGGCGGCACCGTGCTCGTGGAGGTCGACGAGCGGCCCGGCGACGAGCCGCTCCCCGCCGGACGGGCGCGCGCGGCCGTCGAACGCATGCCCGAGACGCTGGGCGCGGGGCTCCAGCGCGTCCAGACCTTCGCCACCGACGTCCTGCGCCGCATGCGATCATGCCCGGAGCCGCCGGACGTGATCGCGGTGGAGTTCGGCATGAAGCTCACCGCCAAGGCCGGCGTGGTCGTCGCCGAGTCGACGGGCGAGGCGCACCTCAAGGTCACCGCAGAATGGCACAAGCCGAACAGCTGACCGTTCGGCAGCCCCTGTTCACGGCTTGATGGCGGTGCCCTGTGCCGAGACGAGCCGCCAGCTCCCGTCGCCCCCGGCCGCGTACACATGCGTGTACCGGCTCCCGGCGCTGAACGTGCTGCCATCGGGGTTCGTGAAGTTCATCCCGGTACGCCCCACGACGATCCCCACCTGCCCGATGACCCGCACGATCGCCTCGTCCGGGAACGAATCAATCTTCGGGAATCGAAGGCTTCCAGAAGCCACCAGATCGAGCAGGACGCCCTTCCCGGCGACCGTCCCGTCCTCGACCCCCACCAGGACGAAGTCGTCCGTCAGCAGGTCGTTCAGGCGGTCGTGGTCGTTGGCCACCAGGGCGTCGAAGAAGCTCTGGTCCAGGTCGAGCAGGGTGGTGCGGGACGTGCTCATGGGTGTGGTCGTCCGTTCCGGTCGATGGGCGGGCGACGAGGGTAATCGTTGACGCCAGTGACAAGGTCAAACCGTCAGGCCACGAACCGCCTCAGCAGCAGCTCAAGCCGACGGTCGTGGAGCTCCCGCGGCAGCCGCTTGCCCCTCGTGAGCGTGACCAGCCCGTGCAGCGCGGCCCAGAAGGTCTCGGCGAGCAGGGGCAGGTCCTCCTCACCGGCGTGCGGGCGAAGCCCCTCCACCAGCTCGCCGAACGCCGCATGCAGGGCCGCGGGAGCCTGCGGCGTCGCGAACGGCAGATCGACGCTCAGGTTGAAGATGACGTCGTAGAGCGCCGGACGCCGCTCGGCGAACGCCGTGTAGGCCGCGCCGACGGCCGCGAGCGCGCTGCCGGCGTCCGGAGCCGCGGTGCGGGCCTCGCGCAGCTCCTCCGCGAGGACGGCGCATCCCTCGACGGCGACGGCCGCCATGATCGCGCCCTTGCCCTTGAAATGGCTGTAGAGCACCGGCTGGCTGTACTCGATGCGCTCGGCCAGCCGCCGCGTGGTCACCGCCTCCCAGCCCTCGGCCTCGGCCAGCTCGCAGGCGACGGTGATGATCAGTTTCTCGCGTTCCGCACGCTCGCGCTCCCGGCGCGCCTGGATCGTCATGCTCTCGATTCTAGCACCGCTAGCGCATCTGTCATCGTTCTGCTAGCGTCATCCTCGTTCCTAGCACCGCTAGCTTTCTGGAGACGGACATGCTCACCACCATTGCCTACGGCCTCGCCATCGTCCTCAACCTGATGGTCCTGTTGATCGGCGCTCGCTTCCTGTTCGTCCCGCGCGCCGCCGCCGCCGGCTACGGCGTCCCCGCCAAGCAGGACGGTGACAGCGCCTACCTGACCATCAAGGGCCTGCGCGACGGCGCGTACGGGCTGCTCGGCCTGGCCCTGCTGGCCTTCGCCGGCGCCCAGGCGGAGGCCTGGTACATGCTGATCGTCGCGCTGCTGCCCCTGGGCGACACCCTGATCGTGCTCCGCAACGGGGGCACCAAGGCGGTCGCGTTCGGCGTGCACTTCGCGACCGCCGTCGCCGTCCTCGTGAGCGCCGCCCTGCTCTTCGCCGTGTGACCCGGCGATCCCGGAGCTACCCCGCCGTCGCCGTCCGTACGTCCCGCTCGATCTCCCGCCGGGACGTGCGCAGCGGCGAGCACCACATGACCACCGGACCAGCCAGCATCCCGGCCGAGAACACGACAAGCGTCCCGCGCATGCCGATCCCGCCGGCCAGCGCTCCCGCGAGGACCGCGCCGACCGGCGTGGCCGCCCAGGTGAGCCAGCGGGACGTGGCCGCCAGCCGGCCCTGCATCTCCTTGGGCGTCAGGAGCTGCCGCAGACTGCGCTGGGTGCTCTGGAAGACGAGCGTGACGATGATCAGCAACGTCCACGAGACGCCCACCACGACCTACCCCGCCACCCCCGGCCCCACCAGCCCGATCGACCCGCTGCACAACGGGTACGCGAAGGCGGCCCCGAGCAGCACGCGCGGCATGCCGTACCGGTCGGTGAGCGGCCCCGCGATCGCCCCGGCCGCCGGCCCGCCGGCCATGCTCACCCCGAACACCAGGCCGGTGGCCAGGCCCGACCAGCCGAGCTCCCGCACCACGTAGTTGACCTCCAGCGCGCTCAGCCCGGCGATGCGGCGTGGCGTAACCGGTACAGGTCGCGCCCAGCGGGTGGTGTGCAGGTCGGGATGCGTTGAGGTGTGACGACATGGGGCGGCTCGTTGCCTTGAGCCGGAAAGATCGTGACCGGGCTGAACTTAAAGTTACTAACCGTGATATTCACTAACCCTAAGTGGCTGCCATGGGTAGCGGGAGCCACAATGACCACGGCGCTGGCACTCGCGCCGACCGTCGCGCAGGCGGCGCAAGGCAGCCAGACATTCGGCTACACCGGAGCTCCGCAGACATTCACAGTCCCAGAAGGAGTGTGCGAGCTGATCGTGGACGCCTTCGGCGCCGCGGGCGGCACCGCCGTCTACGGATCTCCCGGCGGGCGAGGCGGTGAGGTCAGCGGCACCGTACGGGTCAATCCGGGAGACGAGCTGACGATCGACGTCGGCGGCGCGGGCACAGGCGGGAACCTCGACACCGGCGAACCCGCGGCAGGGGGCTACGGCGGAGGCGGCCGGCCCGGCGGGTACCAGGAGGACCTCAGGCCCGGCAACGGCACCAACGGCGGTGGCGGGGGCGGCGCGACGACGATCACCCTCGGCACGCAGCCGCTCGTCATCGCCGGCGGCGGTGGCGGAGGCGCGGGCAGCTTCGCCGGTGGAACGGATGGCCAAGGCGGCGACGGCGGCCAGAACGGCACCAACGGCGCCACTCCGAACCAGCCCGGCGCCGGCGCCGGCGGCTCCTCGGGCGGCAACGGCGGCGCAGGCGGCCCCGGCGGGCAGCCCGTGGCTGACTTCGATCTTCCCGGCCTTCCCGGCGGGGACGCTCAAGGACGCACCGGCGGGAACGGCGCCGTCAACCTCGCCGACCCGCACATGGGCACGGGCGGCGGCGGCGGTGGTGGCGCGCAAGGCGGCGGCGCCGGCGGCTCCTCCTCCAGCAGCACCCTGTACGGTGGCGGCGGTGGCGGAGGGTCGAGCCTCGGTCCCGCCGGAGTCACCTACAACACCGGCGTCCGCGAGGGCAACGGCGAGGTCACCCTCTCCTACGACACCGAGTCGTGCGGCGTCCCGCCCGCGCCGGAGCCGTGTCCCAAAGAGAAACTGCGGGTGGACAAGACCGCCGACCGGACCAAGGTCTCCGTCGGCGACCAGGTGCACTATCGCATCCGCGTCACCAACACCTGCGACAGGACCTTCCTCAACGCCACCGTCACCGACGACCTGACCGACGTGCTCGACAACGGCTCACTCACGGGACCGATCCGAGCCACGACGGGAACCGTCCAGCGCTCCGGCGACACCCTGGTCTGGACCGGCGATCTGAGCCCGGGGCAGACGGCCACGATCACCTACACGGTGATCGCCGACAGGCCCGGTTTCCTGCGCAACATGGTCTCCTGGCACTGCAAATCGTCCGAAGCCCTCATGAAATGTACCGACAGCACCATCGTGAAGGTCTTCCACAAATCACCACACAAACCACGACCCTGGTAACTGACCCACGTCCCAAGGGGGTCCAGGCGTGGCCTGAGGCCCCCTTGGGGTATTCCATCGTGCACTCAGGCCATCATGTGCAGCCCCGGCGTTCGGGACGCCGTCACCGTCGGGGCGAGGAGGAACTCCGCAGAAATCAGCGATACCGACGCGTCAATCCATGTCGATGACGGTTAATGACAGTCGAGTTCCTGTCCGACGATCAAGCGGCGGACTACGGACGGTTCGCCCCGAGCAGGGCAGGAGGGAGTTCATCCCGCTGGATGGGACCGACCAGACTCCGCGCGAGGGCAGGACGGGCGGTCGCCGGTCGCCGGTCGAGCGATCAAACTCCACGCTCGCGGAGTTCATCCGCTCTGTTCCTTGATGAAGTCGTTCAACCGGTCATCATTTCAACCTTGCCCGGAAATTCGGCTGATGTCGATGTGGATTGACCCCTGTCACCTGATGACAGACGTTCCTGATGACAGATTGATGGCGAACAATCAAAAGGCCGTTTCCCGATCTCCGGGAAACGGCCTTTGAATGGAGGAAGCACTGTGGGGCTACCAGGACTTGAACCTGGGACCTCTTCCTTATCAGGGAAGCGCTCTAACCGTCTGAGCTATAGCCCCGCACACCGAACCGTATCGCATTCGCCTGATGGAGGCGAACCGGTTGTTCGGACGAGAAAAGCTTACCGTGTCCGACGGGCTGCTCGTGCCGTACCAACCATCCCGGTACGGCACGAGCCCCCGCCCGAACCTGCTATTCGGCCTCGCTGAACGTCACCTCAACGCCCCCGACCAGGTCGGACGCGATGTTGTAGATGACCGCGCCCAGCGTGGACAGAGCGGTGATCAGCACCACGTTCACGGCGCCGATCAGGGCGGTGTAGCCGAGGATCCGCACCGGCTCGAACCACGAGGCGATGTTGATCGGGATCGAGCTCTGTCCCTGCTCGCCCTTGCCGAGCTGGTTGACCAGGTCGACGAGCGAGTCGAACACTCCCAGAGCCGACAGCACGCCGTAAAGGACGGCGACTGCCACGAAGAGCACCACGAAGCAGACCAGGGACACCACGAAGCTGAACTTCATGGCCGACCACGGCTCGATGCGGCGCAGCACCAGGTGTGCCTTGCGGGGAAGCCTGGACCCCGCGTTGTTCGACGACTTCTTCTTGGGCATCTCGACGGCCGGAGGCGCCTCTGAGGTGAGCGACGGACGGAGGCGCACCGTCTCGTTGCCCTCCGCCTGCGGCTCGTCCTTGGAACGAGGCTGAGCAGCGGCGCCCGGCCTGGGCGTCTTGTCCTGCTCGCCGTCGACCGAATTGAAGATTTCCGGCTCGTTGGACTTCTTCGGCTGCTGTCCGTTACCCGACGCCGCCTGGGCTCTGGCGGTGCCACCCTGGGCGCTCATGATTTACTCTCCTCCCCCGTCTTCCTCATTCTCCACCGGAGTCTCCATCGACTCCGCGTTCCGGGCGAGGGCAACCACGCTGTCGCCTTCGGCGAGGTTCATCAATCGCACTCCCATGGTCTGGCGGCCGGACTGCTTGATCTCGCCGGCACTCGTCCGGATCACCCCGCCGGCGGACGTGATCGCGAAGACCTCGTCCTCTGGGTTGACCATGACGGCTCCGACCAGCTTGCCACGGGAACTCACGATCTTCGCAGTCAGCACGCCCCTACCGCCACGTCCTTGAACTGGATACTGCTCCACTGGCGTCCGTTTTGCGTACCCAGCCTTCGTGGCGATAAGCACGTCTTGACCGTCGGCCATGCGATTCATGGCGAGAAGTTCGTCTCCTTCGAGGAACCTCATGCCGATGACGCCGCTGGTCGCGCGGCCCATGGGCCGCAGCGCCTCGTCGGAGGCGGTGAACCTGATCGACTGCGCGCCCTTGGAGACGAGCAGCAGATCGTCGGTCTCGGAGACCAGGCGGGCGCCGATGACCTCGTCGTCCTCGCGCAGGTTGATCGCGATCAGACCGCCCGACCTGGGGGAGTCGTACTCGGACAGGCGCGTCTTCTTCACCAGGCCGCTGCGCGTGGCCAGCACCAGGTAGGGGGCGACGTCGTAGTCGCGGAGGTCGAGAACTTCCATGACTGTTTCGTCGGGCTGCATGGCCAAAAGGTTCGCGAGATGCATGCCACGGGCGTCACGCCCGGCATCAGGCAGCTCGTACGCCTTGACCCGGTACACCCGGCCCTTGTTCGTGAAGAACAGCAGCCAGTGGTGCGTGGTGGTGACGAAGAAGTGGTCGACGATGTCGTCCTGGCGCAGCTGGGCGCCGCGCACACCCTTGCCGCCCCGCTTCTGCGCCCGGTAGAGGTCGGTACGGGTGCGCTTGGCGTAGCCGCCGCGGGTGATCGTGACGACGATCTCCTCCTCGGCGATGAGGTCTTCGATCGACATGTCGCCGTCGTAGGCGATGATCTCGGTCTTGCGCTCGTCGCCGAAGCGGTTGACGACCTCGGCCAGCTCGTCGCCGATGATCTCGCGCTGGCGGGCCTCGCTGGCCAGGATCGAGTTGTACTCAGCGATCTGGGCCATCAGGGAGTCGTACTCGTCCTGGATGGACTGCCGCTCCAGGGCGGCCAGCTTGCGCAGCTGCATGTCCAGGATGGCCTGAGCCTGGACCTCGTCGATCTCCAGGAGCCCCATGAGGCCCTGCTGGGCGTGCGAGGCCGACTCCGAGGCCCGGATGAGGGCGATGACGTCGTCGAGCCGCTCAAGGGCCTTCAGCAGCCCGCGCAGGATGTGCGCGCGCTCCTCGGCCTTGCGCAGCAGGTAACGCGTCCTGCGGACGATGACCTCGACCTGGTGGGCCACGTAGTGGCGGATGAACTGGTCGAGCCGCAGCGTGCGCGGCACGCCGTCGACCAGCGCCAGCATGTTGGCGCCGAAGGTGTCCTGGAGCTGGGTGTGCTTGTACAGGTTGTTCAGCACGACCTTGGCGACCGCGTCGCGCTTGAGCACGATCACCAGACGCTGGCCGACCCGCGAGGAGCTCTCGTCGCGGACGTCGGCGATGCCCGTGAGCTTGCCCTCACGCACCAGCTCCGCGATCTTCAGCGCCAGGTTGTCCGGGTTGACCTGGTACGGCAGCTCGGTGACGACGAGCGCCTGCCGCCCCTTGTCCTCCTCGACCTCGACCACCGCGCGCATGGTGATCGAGCCGCGCCCGGTGCGGTACGCGTCCTCGATGCCCCGGCGCCCGACGATCAGCGCCCTGGTCGGGAAGTCGGGCCCCTTGACCAGCCTGATCGAGGCTTCCAGCAGCTCCTCGTCGTCGGCCTGCGGGTTCTCCAGGTACCACCGGACCGCGGCCGAGACCTCGCGCAGGTTGTGCGGCGGGATGTTGGTCGCCATGCCGACCGCGATGCCGCCCGAACCGTTGACCAGCAGCTGCGGGAACCGCGCCGGCAGGACGTCGGGCTCCTGCGACTTGCCGTCGTAGTTGGGGCGGAAGTCGACGGTGTCCTTGTCGATGTCGCGCAGCATCTCCATGGCGATGGGCGCGAGCTTGCACTCGGTGTACCGCATCGCGGCCGCCGGGTCGTTGCCCGGCGAGCCGAAGTTGCCCTGCCCGTCGACCAGGGGGTAGCGCAGCGACCACGGCTGGGCCAGGCGGACCAGCGCGTCGTAGATCGAGGTGTCGCCGTGCGGGTGGTAGGTGCCCATCACGTCACCGACGACGCGGGCGCACTTGAAGTAGCCGCGGTCGGGACGGTAGCCACCGTCGTACATCGCGTAGAGCACCCGCCGGTGCACCGGCTTGAGACCGTCGCGCACGTCAGGCAGCGCCCTGGACACGATGACGGACATCGCGTAGTCCATGTAGCTGCGCTGCATCTCCGACTGGATGTCCACCGGCTCGATGCGCTCAGCCGGGGGAGTGGTGTTCACGTCCGTCACAGGTTCAGGTCCTTCTTAAACGTCGAGGAAGCGAACGTCGCGCGCGTTGCGGATGATGAAGTCACGCCGCGCCTCGACGTCCTCGCCCATGAGCACGCTGAACAGGTCGTCGGCCTGGGCCGCGTCGTCGAGCGTGACCAGGCGCAGCAGTCGCGTCGCCGGGTTCATGGTGGTCTCCCAGAGCTGGCCGGCGTTCATCTCGCCGAGGCCCTTGAAGCGCTGGACGTTGTCACGCGGGCGCGGGTCTGCCTTGCCCTGCGCGATGCCGTCGTTGATGACCGCGTCGCGCTCGGCGTCGGAGTAGGCGTAGGAGGCGTCCTCGCCCTTCCGGTCCCACTTGATCTTGTAGAGCGGCGGGCACGACAGGTAGACGTGCCCGGCCTCGATCAGCGGCCGCATGAACCTGAACAGCAGCGTCAGCAGCAGGGTGTTGATGTGCTGGCCGTCGACGTCGGCGTCGGCCATCAGGATCACCTTGTGGTAACGCAGCTTGGCGATGTCGAACTCGTCGTGCACGCCGGTGCCCAGAGCGGTGATGAGCGCCTGGACCTCGTTGTTCTTCAGGACCTTGTCGATCCGCGCCTTCTCCACGTTGAGGATCTTGCCGCGGATGGGCAGGATCGCCTGGAAGCGCGAGTCGCGGCCGCCCTTGGCGGAGCCGCCGGCCGAGTCGCCCTCGACGATGAACAGCTCGCACTTCTCCGGGTCGTTCCACTGGCAGTCGGCCAGCTTGCCGGGAAGGCCGCTGCCGGACTCCAGCAGCGACTTGCGCCTGGTCAGGTCGCGGGCCTGGCGAGCCGCTATGCGGGCGCGGCTGGCCTGCAGCGACTTGTTGATGACGTCCTTGGCCTCGCCGGGGTTGCGCTCGAACCAGTCGCGCAGATGGTCGTTGCAGGCCTTCTGCACGAACGACTTGGCCTCGGTGTTGCCCAGCTTGGTCTTGGTCTGGCCCTCGAACTGCGGGTCGGACAGCTTGACCGAGATGATCGCCGTCAGGCCCTCGCGGACGTCCTCGCCGGAGAGGTTGTCGTCCTTGCCCTCCTTGAGGAACTTCTGCTCGCGCGCGTAGCGGTTGACGATGGTCGTCAGCGCCGCGCGGAAGCCCTCCTCGTGGGTGCCGCCCTCAGCCGTGTTGATCATGTTGGCGAACGTGTAGACCGACTCCGAGTAGGAGTTGTTCCACTGCATGGCGATGTCGACCGCGATGCCGTCGCCCTCCTCCTCGAAGGAGATGATCGACGCGTGCGCCGCCTCCTTCTTGGCGTTGAGGTGCTTGACGAAGTCGGCCAGGCCGCCCTCGTAGTGGTATTCGACCGTCAGGGGCTCGCCGTTGACGTGGTCGGGCCGCTCGTCGGTGAACGTGATCGTCAGGCCCTTGTTGAGGAAGGCCGTCTCCTGGAACCGGCGCGAGAGCGTCTCGTAGTTCCAGGTGGTGGTCTCGAAGACGTCGGGATCGGGCCAGAACGTGATCGTCGTGCCGGTCTCGTCGGTCTCCTCGCCCTGGGCCAGCGGCGCGGTGGGCTTGGAGTGCTCGTAGCGCTGCCGCCAGAAGTGGCCGTTCTGCTTGACCTCGACGTCCATGGCGGTGGACAGCGCGTTGACGACGGCCGAGCCGACGCCGTGGAGGCCGCCGGAGACCGCGTAGGACTGGCTGTCGAACTTGCCGCCCGCGTGGAGCGTGGTCAGCACGACCTCGACGGCCGAGCGCTTCTCCACGGGGTGGATGCCCGTGGGGATGCCGCGGCCGTTGTCGATCACGCGCACGCCGCCGTCGGCCAGCAGAGTGATGTCGATCCTGGAGGCGAAACCCGCCAGCGCCTCGTCCACCGCGTTGTCCACGATCTCGTAGACGAGGTGGTGCAGGCCGCGCTCACCGGTCGAGCCGATATACATACCCGGGCGTTTGCGAACCGCCTCAAGTCCTTCGAGTACGGTGATTGAGCTAGCGTCGTAGGACAACTGCGAAATCCTCCTGCCGCGGACACGCGGCGGGGGAGGCCATCAACCTGATGCTGCCCCTGCCGTGCCCGTCACCGTCGTGAGTGCCCCGATGCGCGGTCACCCGGGGGAGTCGGCTTGCTGCCGGGGTGACACGCAAGCGGACGTGTCCGGAATCCTTTTTCATTCTACCGCTTCCCGGAGCCCGTGGTGGCAATACACGCGCCTGTGATGCGCCCTAGCTCGTTTTGCCCCCCACTCAAGCATCCCCCCTTCGGAAAGGGGGCTTATCGCGTCTGCGGCTGTCTGATCGCCCCCGGCGCCTAACCATAGGTGTCGCCGGGCCCCCTGCTTCCGGTCACCCGCAATCCCCCTGTGGGCCGGGGCGCGTTCTGCGGCCCCCTGACCTTGACCTTTGTCACCGATCCGTCACCCAGCTCTTCGTTCAGCCTGCGGATGAGGGTGCGCGCGAGCAGTCTGACCTGCGTCGCCCATGCCGTGGAATCGGCCGCGATGAGCACCTCGCCCTCGTCGAACGACTCCGGCCGGGTGTGGGCGGCCAGGTCGGGGCCGACGATCTCCTTCCACCGGCCGAACACCGCGCCGACGGCCGCCGACCGCTCCCAGCCCCGGTCGGCCAGCAGGTCGGCGATGGCCCGGCCGAAGAGCTGCGGATCGCCGGCCTCCCGGCGCGGGCCGGCCTTCCGCCTGGGCTCGCGGCGCGGGAGCTGCCCGCGCTTGGCCGCGTCGGCCTTGGCCTGCGCCAGCTTCTCCCTCGCCATGGCGGCCCCCCTGGCCGCCGCGTTGTGCTGCTCATCGGACACGGGCCACGCTCCCCTCAGCGACGTCGAAACGGGCTCCCGCCAGCTCCTTCGGCACGTCGTCGGGCACGGCGGCGGTGATCAGCACCTGTTCGGCCGGCGCGACGATCTCAGCCAGCCTGCGCCTGCGGTGGCTGTCCAGCTCGGCGAACACGTCGTCGAGGATCAGCACCGGGTCGCCGCCGTCGGCCCGCAACAGGTCGTAGGCGGCCAGGCGCAGCGCCAGCGCGAACGACCACGACTCGCCGTGGCTGGCGTAGCCGCGGGCGGGCAGGTCGCCGAGGCCCAGGATCAGGTCGTCGCGGTGTGGGCCGACGAGTGTGACCCCCCGTTCCAGCTCGGCCTGGCGGACCTCCAACAGCCGGTCGCGGAGCTGCTGTTCAAGGGTTTTCCCCAAGTCTGTGGATAACGTCTGCGCATCGGGAGATCCCCGCTCACCGGCGACTTCGTCCTCCGCGCCGTCCCCACCTGTGGACAACGTGCTGCGGTAGGCCAGCGTCGCGGGGGCGCTCGTGGGGGCCAGCGCGGAGTAGGCCCCGGCGACCAGCGGGCGCAGCGCCTCGATCAGTTCGAGCCGCGCCTGCAACAGCTCCGCGCCGTGCCGGGCGAGGTGGGCGTCCCACACCTCCAGAGTGCTCAGCACGTCGCCGGCGCCCGCGGCGGCGAACGCGGTGTCGCTCTCGGCCCGCCGGGCGCTCCTGCTGCCTCTGCGGGCCTGCGCGGCCGTGCGCAGCAGGGCGCCGCGCTGCTTCAGCACCCGGTCGTAGTCGGCCCGGACCCCGGCGAACCTGGGGGCCCTGGCCACCAGCAGGTCGTCGAGGAAACGGCGGCGCTCGGAAGGGTCGCCCTTGGACAGCGCCAGGTCCTCCGGCGCGAACAGCACCGTGCGCAGCAGGCCGATGACGTCGCGCGGCCTGGACACGGGGGAGCGGTTGAGCCGCGCCCGGTTGGCCTTGCCCGGGTTGATCTCCAGCTCGATCAGCGCCCGCCGATCGTCCCTGTGGACGGCGCACCGCACGATGGCCCGCGCGGCACCCTGACGCACCAGCGGCGCGTCGTTGGCCACCCGGTGGCTGGAGTGCGTCGCGACATAGCCGAGGGCCTCGACCAGGTTGGTCTTGCCCTGGCCGTTGGGCCCCACGAGAGCCGTGACGCCCGGTTCCAGACCGAGCTCCACGGACGCGTAGGACCTGAAGTCGGTCAGCGAGAGGTGGGCGACATGCACCCCACGAAGGTTAGTGCGCCGCGGGGGCCGCCCGCGTCACCGGCGTGCCGTCCTGTGGAAAACCCCGGGCTTCCCCTGGCCGCCTGTGGACTACTCGGCTTCGCGCGGCGGGGTCACGTCGGCGCCGGGCGAGTCGGCGCCCTTGCCGGTGCTGCCCTCGGTCGAGGTGATCGCGTGGCCGCCGAACTGGTTGCGCAGCGCGGCGACGACCTTCATCGCGGGGGAGTCGTCCTGGCGCGAGGCGAACCGCGCGTAGAGGGCGGCGGTGATCACCGGCAGCGGCACGGCGTGGTCGACGGCCGCCTGGACCGTCCACCGGCCCTCGCCGGAGTCCTGTGCGTAACCGCGGAGCTCGTCGAGGTGCTCGTCGTCGTCGAGCGCCCGGACCATCAGGTCGAGCAGCCACGAACGGATGACGGTGCCGGTGCGCCAGCTGCTGAAGGAGCCCCTGACGTCCTTGACGACGTCGGACGCCTCCAGAAGCTCCCAGCCCTCGGCGAAGGCCTGCATCATGCCGTACTCGATGCCGTTGTGGACCATCTTCGCGAAGTGGCCGGCACCGACGTCACCGGCGTGGACGAAGCCGTCCTCGCCCTCGGGCTTGAGCGTCTCGAAGATCGGCATGAGCCGGTCGACGTCGGCCTGCTCGCCGCCGCACATGAGGGCGTAGCCGTTCTGCAGCCCCCACACGCCGCCGCTCACGCCGCAGTCGACGAAGCCGATGCCCTTCTCGCGCAGCTCGGCGGCGTGCTTCTGGTCGTCCACATAGTGTGAATTGCCGCCGTCGACGACGATGTCGCCCTCGTCGAGCAGCTCGCCGAGCTCATCGACCGTCTGCTGGGTGGGCCTGCCCGCGGGAACCATGACCCAGACCGCGCGCGGCGCGGACAGCCGTTCGACCAGCTCCTTCAGGCTGGCCACGTCGCTGATGCCAGGGTCGCGGTCGTAACCGACCACCTCATGGCCGCCGCGGCGCAGCCGCTCGGCCATGTTGCCGCCCATCTTGCCCAGTCCCACCATGCCGATCTGCATGACGCTCCTCTACCCCCTTGTCAGGCTTCCATCATCCCCGATGACGGGATCAGCCCGACAGGCGGATGGGCATGATCAGATAACGGTAGTCCGTACCTGCGCCTTCGTCCACAGGCTTGCCCCCGGTGAGGATGGCGGGCTTGGTCGAGGTCGTCATCTGCAGGCGTGCGATGTCGGAGTCTATGGCCCCCAGCCCCTCAAGCAGGAACTGGTGGTTGAAGGCGATGTTCATCTCCTCGCCCTCGTAGTCCACAGGCAGTGCCTCGACGGCCTGCGCCTCGTCGCCGCTGCCGGCCTCCAGCACGACCTCGCCGCTCCTGAACGCCAGGCGGACGGGGGTGTTGCGCTCGGCGACCAGGGCCACGCGCTTGACCGCCTCGACGAACGGGCCTGTGGACAGGTCGGCGCGCGCGGAGAACTCCGTCGGCAGCAGCGAGCGGTACTTGGGGAACTCGGGGTCGAGCAGCCGGGTCGTCGTGCGCCGGCCCGCGCTGGAGAAGCCGATCATGCCCTCGCCGGTGCCGCCGGCCGAGCTGAGCGCGATCTCCACCTCGGCGCCGGTGGTGCCGAGTGCCTTGGCGGTGTCGGCGAGCGTCTTGCCCGGGATCATCGCGATGGCGGCGAAGTCGGGCTGGCCCGGCTGCCACTTGAGCTCGCGCACGGCCAGCCGATAGCGGTCGGTGGCGGCCAGGGTGACGGTGTCGCCCTCGATCTCCATGCGCACGCCCGTGAGCATCGGCAGCGTGTCGTCCCTGCCCGCCGCGACGGCGACCTGGCCGACGGCCGAGGCGAACACGTCACTGCCCACCCGTCCGGCGGCCGGCGGCATGGCCGGGAGCGACGGGTAGTCCTCCACAGGCATGGTCAGCAGTGTGAAGCGCGCGCTGCCACACGTGACGACGGCCTTGGCGCCTTCCACCACGAAGTCCACAGGCTGTGCGGGAAGCGCGCGGGTGATCTCGGCGAGCAGCTTGCCCGAGACCAGGACGACGCCCGCCTCACCGGTCTGGAGTTCGAGCGTGACCTCGGCGGAGACCTCGTAGTCGAACCCCGACAGCTTGAGCTGCTGTCCCTCCGTCACCTCCAGCCGCATGCCGGCGAGTACGGGCACCGACGGGCGCGCCGGGAGGCTGCGTGCCGTCCATGCCACCGCCTCAGCGAGGACGTCTCGCTCGATTCGGAACATCACGGTGATCAGCCTCCTGGGTTCGTCGTTGATTCAAGTGTTCACTCTCCCGCACCTCGGTTCGGGGAGAACCCCTCTATGGGTCTTTGATTTTCTTAGTAAGAGAGATAAGAGGTCATCACACTAGGGGCTGTGGGAACTGTGGACAACTGAAGTCCTTGCAGGTCAGCACCCGTATTTTCATCCACCGAGGGTGTGGGTGACGCCTGGGGGAAACTTCGCCGCCTGGGGATGAAGATTCGTTGCCCACAGGCCGTCCCCAGATCATGGTGTGTTCATCCACCGGTTATCCACGAGGTTTCCACAGGTTGTCCACGGGGTAAGCGGGTGCCTTCTGGAGTCCCAGATCGACTGTTCACAGGCCGTCCACACGTTATCCACGAGTCATCCCCAGGTTCTCCTCAGGATGTCCCCAGATTCGTCCCCAGCCCTTGTGGGCGGATTTTTCCCGGCATTGGTGGTCGTACCGACGGGCCGATTTTGCGTTTCCGCTGGTCCACAGTGTTTTCCACAGGCTGTGTACGACCATCAAGATCCACGCTTGCTCTGTTTGATACGCATTGTCAGCTCGTTGACCTGGTTGTACATCGACCTGCGCTCGGCGATGAGCGACCGGATCTTGCGCTCGGCGTGCATCACGGTGGTGTGGTCGCGGCCGCCGAACTGCTGCCCGATCTTCGGCAGCGACAGCTCGGTCAGCTCGCGCGCCAGGTACATGGCGATCTGCCGGGCGTTGACGAGCGCGCGGCTGCGCGAGGTGCCGCACAGGTCTTCGATGCTGATGCCGAAGTAGTTGGCGGTCTCGGTCATGATGGCCGCGATCGTGATCTCGGTGTCGGACTCCGAGGTGATCAGGTCCTTCAGCACGACCTCGGCGAGCTGCAGATCCACACCCTGCCTGTTGAGGCTGGCGAACGCGGTCACCCTGATCAGGGCGCCCTCCAGCTCGCGGATGTTGGTGGAGATCCGGCTCGCGATGTACTCCAGCACCTCGGGCGGCGCGGCCAGGCCCTCCTGGATGGCCTTCTTCCGCAGGATCGCGATGCGGGTCTCCAGCTCGGGCGGCTGGACGTCGGTGATCAGGCCCCACTCGAACCGGTTGCGCAGCCGGTCCTCCAGCGTGATGAGCTGCTTGGGCGCCCGATCGCTGGAGATGACGATCTGCTTGTTGGCGTTGTGCAGGGTGTTGAAGGTGTGGAAGAACTCCTCCTGCGTCTGCTCCTTGCCCTCCAGGAACTGGATGTCGTCCACAAGCAGGATGTCGATCGCCCGGTAGCGGCCGCGGAAGCCGTCGGCCTTGTGGTCGCGGATGCTGTTGATGAAGTCGTTGGTGAACTCCTCCGAGCTCACGTATCTCACCCGGGCGCCGTCGTACAGGCTCTGCGCGTAATGCCCGATCGCGTGCAGCAGGTGCGTCTTCCCCAGGCCGGAGTCGCCGTAAATGAAGAGCGGGTTGTACGCCTTCGCGGGGGATTCGGCCACCGCCACGGCCGCGGCGTGCGCGAACCGGTTGCTGGCACCGATGACGAATGTCTCAAATGTGTACTTCTGGTTGAGTCTGGCCGGTTCGCTGGGCTTGTTGCTCTTCGCTTCCCAGCGATTCGGCGCCGGCTCCGGCGCTTTCTCCACAGGCGGTGTGTACGGCTGCACCTGTTCAAAAGAGAACGAAGGCTGTGGATATTCGGTGGACGCCGGTGGCTGCTCAGGCTGTGGAGAATAGAACTGCGGGGGCTCGGATGCCTGGTAGTGCTGGGGTTGCACCGGCTGTGTGTAACGCGGCTGGCTATCCACACTCTGGGGATAGGGCATATTCACAGGCTGTTGATGGGCTTCTGGCAAAGGCTGCTCAGGGGCCGTGGTGTCGATCATCACGGCCAGCCGCATCGTCATCCCGAGTTCCTGCGACAGCGCGTGGGCCACCAGCGGGCGCAACTTGCCCTCGATGAGGTCCTTGAGGAAGTCGTTGGGGACGCCGAGCACGATCGTGTCGTCCGCGAGGGCGATCGGACGGACCATCGACAGCCAGGTGCGCTGCTGGATGGGCACGTTCTCGTTGAGGAAGTTGCCCAGGGCCCTCGCCCATACCGTGCCGAGGTCGACACCACTCATGGTGCGGCTCCCCTCCTTCCTCTCGCGGCCCCCCGCGATCGTTTATCCACATGTCCGTGGCCGCCCCGAGCGGTCGGCGACCCCTTCGTCCACAGCGTGGCGGCAGGGCTTCGTACCCAGGTCCTCCACAGGAGATCCACAGGCTGTGCACGGTGTTTCAGGTGGTCCAGAAGGGCCGACAGTATCCATGTGCACAGCTGTGTTCAAGACGTTGTCCACAGCCTAGTGGCACCCGGATGCACAAACTGTGGACGTGGGCCCGGCGGTGGAAAAGTCGCCTGTGGATCAGTGGATAACCCGTTCGGTTTGACCTGGGAGGCCGTTGGCCCGTAACGTACGACGGTCGGCTTGCCACGCGACGGCTATTTCGCGTGCCCTCGCTCCCACGGCAGGCCAGCCATGTGTGTATAAGCGCCCCTGGGCGCACCTTCAAGGAGCCCACCCGTGAGCAAGCGTACTTTCCAGCCGAACAACCGTCGCCGCGCGAAGACCCACGGCTTCCGGCTGCGGATGCGCACCCGGGCCGGTCGCGCCATCCTCGCCGCCCGCCGCCGCAAGGGCCGCGAGAAGCTGTCGGCCTGATCGACCCGCGCCCTAAGTCTGGCCCGTCGGTGTACCTCGCCGACGGGCGTTAGGCGTATACGGTGCTGTCCCGTCAATCCCGCATGCGGCGCGGGGACGAATTCGAAGCGGCGGTCCGGCGCGGAAAACGCGCCGGTCGTCCCACTCTGGTGGTGCATCTCAACTTTTCTGGGGAAGAGACACCTCTGGTTGGTTTCGTGGTGAGCAAGGCCGTTGGTGGCGCGGTGACCCGGAACAAGGTCAAACGACGGCTCCGACACCTGATGCGCGACCGTCTCGACCGGCTGCCGCGAGGTAGCCTGCTGGTGGTACGCGCCAATCCACCGGCCGCGTCCGCGTGCGTCGAGCAACTGGCCGCCGAGCTCGACGCCGCGCTGGATCGTTTGCTCAGGCGGCGTGAGTCCTCGACGGGTGGACACAGATGACGGAGCAGCCGCAAGGGATGCCGGGCCTCGCCGCCCGGGCGCTGATCATCCCCATTCGGTTCTACCGGGCGTTCATCAGCCCGATGCTCGGTCCACGCTGCCGGTTCTACCCGTCGTGCAGCGCGTATGGGCTCGAGGCGATTGCCGTACATGGGGCATTGCGCGGCACTTGGCTGACTGTCCGGCGCATCGGGCGGTGCCACCCATTCCATCCCGGAGGTATAGACCCGGTGCCCCCACGCCCGGTCCGGTCCCACGAAACGCAAGGGAGCTAGCTCGGTGGAGCTGTCCTGGCTCAATTGGCTGTACACGGCCGTCGCCCAAGTCATCACCTGGATCCACCAGGTCTACAGCACTTTCCTCGACCCCAACAGCGGGTTGACCTGGGCGCTGACCATCGTCACGCTGACCGTCTGCATGCGGATCCTCATCTTCCCGCTGTTCCTCAAGCAGATGCGGTCTTCGCGGAAGATGCAGGAGCTGGCACCGAAGGTCCAGGAGCTCCGCAAGCGCTACAAGAACGACAAGCAGCGCATGAACCAGGAGGTCATGGCGCTGTACCAGGGTGCGGGCGCCAACCCCCTCGGTGGCTGTCTCCCCGTCGTGGCGCAGTTCCCGATCTTCATCTCGATGTTCACCGTGCTGCGGGCCATCGCCGCCGACCAGGCCAAGTTCGGCATGTCGCAGGAACTGGTCGACAGCGCCAAGCACGCGCTGATCATCAACGCGCCCCTGCCGGCCACGTTCTTCGAGGCTCCTGACATCGCCCAGAAGATCGTCATCGGCTTCTTCGTGGCGATCAGCTCGCTGACCACGTTCCTCACCGTCCGGCAGAGCGTCACCCGCTCGATGGCCCAGATGCCGGACAACCCCATGGCGCAGCAGCAGAAGATTCTGATGTACATCTCGCCGCTGTTCGCCTTCTTCAGCCTCAACTTCCCGCTGGGCCTGATCCTGTACTGGGTCACCACCAACCTGTGGACGCTGGGCCAGCAGCACTGGTTCTACAGCCGGCACCCGATGCCGCAGTTCGACGCCAAGGGCAACGCCATTCCCGTGACGCCCAAGCCCGGCCTGGTGGCCAAGATGCGCAAGACCACTCCCGAAGAGGCGGCACCGCCCGCCCCGCCGGAGCCTAAGATCATTAGGCAGCAGCCCAGCCGCCAGTCCCGCAGCAAGCGCACCGGCAGCAAGAAGTCTTGAACACGAAGGAGAGGCCGGCCATGACCGAGGCCGAGCAGGAGAAGGCTCCTGATCTCAACGCGCTTGAGCAGGAAGGCGAGATCGCTGCCGACTACGTCGAGGGCCTTCTCGACATCGCCGACATCGACGGTGACATCGACATGGATGTCGAGGGCGACCGAGCCATGGTCTCCGTCGTGGGGCTCAAGGGCAACGAGCTGGTCGGGCCCGCGGGGGAGGTCTTGGAGGCGCTGCAGGAGCTGACCCGCCTGGCCGTCCACCGGCAGACCGGGGAGCGGTCGCGGCTCATGCTCGACGTCGCCGGCTACCGCGAGCGGCGCCGGGCCGAGCTGAGCAAGCTCGGCACCGAGATCGCCATCCAGGTCAAGGAGAAGGGTGAGCCGAAGGCGCTGCACCCGATGACGCCGTTCGAGCGGAAGATCGTCCACGACGCGGTGGCGGCCGCCGGGCTGCGCAGCGAGTCCGAGGGTGAGGAGCCGCAGCGGTACGTGGTGGTCCTTCCCGCCTGAAACGTGCATTGTCAGCCGGTTCGGCCGTCTGTCGGCGCTTGGTTGCGCTGATGGGCGGCCGTTTCCGTATTTATGGCTGTACGTGCGGGTGGGCGAGCTTGTGTGGGCGGTTAGCGGGTTTGTGAGCGGACATCCAGACCTGTGCAGATCGATCCTGACTGTTGGTGGTTAGAGAGTTCTTCGGGGCCTTCGTGCGTTTGTGTGCGTGTTCGGGGCGGTCGGAGGGGCACGTGCGCATTTGTGCGGTGAGCTTGATGTTCGTCCATGAAGGTGCGTGTAAGGGTGTCTATTGAGGGGTGTGCGCTTTATATCGTTTATTGGGGAGTTGGCGTCAGTGGCGGGATTGAGAGGTGCGCGCGGCGCGTGCTCGACGGTCACCTACATGCCAGCCCGCTAGTCTTCCAGTGTGATCTCACATCTAGCCTTGGGTGGACAGCGCCCCTAGAACGTCGGGACACCTACCGTCGAACGCCCACCGGCACCTCCGCCGAGCAGGCAACCTGAGTACCAACAGCATTTGAGACCGAGAAAGGCCAGCATCCAGTGAGCGAAGAGCTTCCGGCGCCGCCGGACATAGCGCGGGACGTCTTCGCCGGGGAGGCATGGGACCGCGCGAACGCGTTCGCCGCGATGCTGGCGGGCCCGGGTGTCGTCCGGGGGCTGCTGGGGCCGCGCGAAGTGCCGCGCATCTGGGATCGTCACCTGCTCAACTGCGCGGTGGTCGCCGAGGCCGTGCCGCCGGAGGTGCGTCTGGTGGACATCGGCTCCGGGGCGGGGCTGCCGGGGCTCGTCCTGGCCATCGTCCGTCAGGACATCGAGGTCACGCTGCTGGAGCCGCTGCTTCGCCGTACCGTGTTCCTGGAGGAGTGCGTCGAGGCGCTCAAACTGGACAACGTGGAGGTGCTGCGCGCGCGGGCGGAGGACCTGGCGGGGGAGCGGGAGTTCGACGTCGCCAGTGCTCGGGCGGTCGCGCCGCTCGACCGGTTGCTGAAATGGGCCATGCCTCTTCTGCGGGAGGGCGGCGAACTGATAGCCATGAAGGGCGAGCGGGCCGCCGGCGAGCTCGCCGAGGCGGAGTCCCAATTGCGGGCCAGTGGGGCCCGAACGGCCGAGCTTGTGACCGTCGGGCACGGTAAGGTCGAGCCGCCTGCAACATTGGTTCGGGTGGTAGCGGGTCGCGCGCCGGAGCGAGCCAGGCGGCGACGAAGGAGGTGACGGTTGTGCCAGTCGCGTCTTGCGGTCTTGGCTGGCCGGACAGCCGTCGGTCCGAGAGCCCAGCCGGGGTTGGATGGCCGGAAATGGGCGTGTCGCACAAGCAAATTCCCGGCACCGGCACACCACTGGTTGAAAGGATGGCCAACGTGACCCAGACCCCCCTGAACCCCGGTGATTCGCCGTTGGTACGAGAGGCGCTCAGTTCAGTGGTTTCACGTGAAACGCCTGCCGCCCAGCCGGCCGCCACCCCGCCACCTGCCGCGCAGCCTGCTGCCCAGCCCGCCGCCCAGAGAGGCGGCACCGGCAGCGAGGGCGACGGCTCCTGGCCGCGTCCGGCGCAGTGCAGGGTGATCGCGGTGGCCAACCAGAAGGGCGGCGTCGGCAAGACCACCACTTCGGTGAACATCGCCGCGGCCCTGTCGATGCATGGGCAGCGGGTCCTCGTGGTCGACCTTGACCCTCAGGGCAACGCCTCGACGGCGCTGGCGACCGAGCATCGCGGTGACGTACCGGATGTGTACCAGGTGCTCGTCGACGATCTGCCCATGGCGGACATCGTCAAGCAGGTCCCCGAGATGCCGAACCTCTACTGCGCCCCCGCCACGATCGATCTGGCCGGTGCGGAGATCGAGCTCGTCTCGCTGGTGGCACGGGAGGCGCGGCTCCGGCGGGCGCTGGCGGCGTACGAGGTGGAGTTCGACTACATCGTCATCGACTGCCCGCCGTCCCTCGGCCTGCTGACGGTCAACGCCCTGGTCGCCGCGGAGGAGGTCATGATCCCGATCCAGTGCGAGTACTACGCGCTGGAGGGCCTGGGGCAGCTCCTCAGGAACGTCGACCTGATCAAGGCGCACCTCAACCCGACCCTGCGGCTCTCCACGATCGTCCTGACGATGTACGACGGGCGTACCCGGCTGGCCTCGCAGGTCGCCGACGAGGTGCGGTCGCACTTCGGCGACACGGTGCTGAAGACGGTCATCCCGCGCAGCGTCCGGCTGTCGGAGGCACCCAGCTACGGGCAGTCGGTCATGACGTACGACCCGGGTTCGAGCGGGGCGATGGCGTACATGGACGCGGCCCGCGAGATCGCTCACCGCGCCACCGTGGCCTGACCCCGGTTGCGGGTCTTCCGCGTACGCGCGAGAGGGCTCCTGGTGAGGTCGCGTTGGTTGTGGGCTCGTCATGCCCGCGCCCTGGGTGGTCTGTGTGGAATCACCGGCCGGCTGCTGTTGGGTGGGGCCGGTGGCCGGGTGGTCTTGTTCGTGGCCCGTCGCGAGTTACGCAGATTTGTAGCCGTGTCGGCGTAAATCCCACAGGACTGTGTGTGGCGTGGGGGCACCCCGTTGGGCCTGCAACGGTAACCTCTCCTGGAGTGACCGGAATCGACCGGCCGGATTCGACCGGCTGGATGAGGAGACGCAGTGAGTCAGCAGCGGCGGGGATTGGGCAAGGGACTCGGGGCGCTCATCCCGACCGGACCCATCGTTGACGGCCCGGGTACGGCGCCCGCTCCCTCGAACGGTTCCTCGGCCGAGGCGGGCCCTCAGCCGATCGCTGGAGCGTACTTCAAAGAGGTCGCGCTGACCGCGATCGTGCCCAACCCCCGTCAGCCGCGTGAGGTGTTCGACGGCGAGCGCCTCAAGGAGCTCGCTGACTCCATCCGCGAGGTCGGCCTTCTGCAGCCGATCGTGGTGCGCTCTGTGGGCGGCGGCCAGTACGAGCTGATCATGGGGGAGCGGCGTTGGCGGGCGTGCCAGCAGGTCGGTCTTGACCCGGTTCCCGCGATCGTCCGGAACACACAGGACACCGATCTCCTCCGGGACGCGCTCATCGAGAACCTTCAGCGCGAGCAGTTGAACGCTCTGGAAGAGGCGGCCGCCTACCAGCAGTTGCTGGACGACTTCCAGGCGACCCACGAGCAGCTGGCCAGCAAGGTGGGGCGCTCCCGATCCCACATCACCAACACGCTCCGGCTGCTCAACCTCCCGCCGGAGGTTCAGCGCCGCGTGGCCGCCGGCACCATCAGCGCCGGGCACGCTCGCCCCCTGCTCGGCCTGAGCAGTGTGGAGGAGCAGGTTGCGTTGGCCAAGCGCATTGTGGCGGAGCTTCTGTCCGTGAGGGCGGTGGAAGAGATCGTCGCCATGGGCAGCGCGAAGGCTGCTCAGAAGGCGCCGCGTGAGCGGCAGGCGCCCAAGCCTACGGCTCCTGGCCTGACCCATCTGGCGGACCGGCTCTCCGACCACTTTGAGACGAAGGTCAAGGTCGACTTGGGGCGGCGTAAGGGGCGGATCGTGGTGGAGTTCGCGACGATCGACGACCTTGAGCGCATCATCGGGACGATGGCGCCTGAGGCGGCTCGGGTGATGCGGGAGCGCGAAGACTGAACCTCACGTGTTTCACGTGAAACGTGCGTGCTCCTTGGTGATTGTTGGCTCCCTGCACGAGCGCGTCTAGGCCGAGTGGCGTGGTGGCTCGTGTGAGACTCCGCCCTCGTTTCTCTCTCTTTCCTCGTTGAGTCTCGTCTTCTCTCCTGGGCGCTGCCGTCTGTCTTGTGTCACGCCCTCGGGTGGGCGCTGTTTCACGTGAAACCCTGTCGGCTCTGGGCGGTGGGGAGGCGGTGTTTCACGTGAAACGGCGCCGGGAGACTAAGGGGTCGCTGCTTTGTAGAGGGCGGCCAGGAAGTCGTCCACGTGTTCTTCGGTGGTGTCGAAGGCGGTCATCCAGCGGACGGTGCCTGCGGGCTCGTCCCAGTAGTGGAAGAGGTAGTGCTGCCGGAGGGACTCGCTGATGGCGTGGGGGAGCGTGGCGAAGACGGCGTTGGACTCCACGGGGTAGGCCAGCGTCACGCCGGGGACGTCTGTGAGGCCGTTCGCCAGGCGGAGTGCCATCTGGTTGGCGTGCGAGGCGTTTCGGTGCCAGAGGCCGTCGGTCAGGAGGGCGGAGAGCTGAGCGGAGATGAAGCGCATCTTCGAGGCCAGTTGAAGCGACTGCCGTCGGAGGTACGGCACTGCGTCCGTCAGGGACGGGTCCAGGACGACCACCGCTTCGGCGGCCATGGCGCCGTTCTTGGTGCCGCCGAAGCTGAAGACGTCTACGCCTGCGTCCGTGGTGATGGCTTTCAGGGAGCAGTCGAGATGGGCGGCGGCGTTGGCGAGGCGGGCGCCGTCTACGTGGAGGCGTAGGCCGGCGGTGTGGGCTGTTTCGGCCAGAGCGGCGATCTCGGCGGGGGAGTAGCAGGTGCCCAGTTCGGTCACCTGGGAGATGGAGACGACCGTCGGCTGGGGCTCGTGGTGCTGGCCGATGAGGTTCAGGTGGGCCTTGATGTCGTCCGGGTGAAGCTTGCCCTGAGGGGTGGGGACGGTTCGGAGCTTCACCCCTAGAAGGCGTTCCGTGGCGCCTGTTTCGTGGGTGGCGATGTGGGCGGTGTCGGTGCAGAGGATGGCGTCGTAGCGGCCGAGCATGAGGGCCAGGCCGACCATGTTGGCGCCGGCTCCGTTGAGTACGGCGAAGCCTTCTGCTGTGGGGCCGAACGTTTCCTTGATCTTCTGCTCGAAGGTCGAGGTCCAGGTGTCGTCGCCGTAGGCGGGGGCGTCTCCCTGGTTGGCGGTGGTCATGGCGTTGAGGATGTCGGGGTGCACGCCTGCGTGGTTGTCGCTGGCGAAGCTCTTGGGGTGGGCGGGATTGATCGGCACACCGTAAGGCTATGCAAGGTGCTTGGGCGGGGGCTGGGAGGGGCGGGGTGGCTTCCGGGGGGTGTTCTCGCTTCAGATGCTCGGTCCGTCGGCGGTGGTGGTGTCGCCGTTGGCGTCGTGCTGACGCTTCAAGAGGGCAGGACGGCGTTGCCTGAAGCCTTAGGGCGGTTACGCGCAGAGGTAGGCGACCGCGAGCATCAAGGCACCGCAAGACGGTGGTGTCTGTCGGTGTGGGGGTGGAGGCGAGGTCGCTCTCGCGGTCGGGGAGGAAAAGGCGGAGGGCTGGTGGCGCCGACGGCAACGGCTACGGCGCGGGTGAGGATCGCGATGGAGACCACGGGGCGAGGCTTCAGGAGAAGGCGTGCCCAGATTGGTGCGCAGGCGGGCTGGGCGGGAAGCGTCTGCACGCGATCCGGAAGACCTTTGGGGAGAGGCGCGCTGAACCGGCGCCCAGTACAGGCGGGCGAAGACAGCGGCGGCGCAGCGGCGTTCGTACATGACCAGGCGCGCGGACGCATCTCTGCGAGAAGTAATCAAGATTTCCTGGAAGGATCGCATGCTTGCGGGCAAACAAGGGTGTGATCACTGCTCCCGACGTCTTCGAGGTCGTCTTCGAAGCCCATTACGAGGAGATCCGGCGCTACATCGGGCGCAGGCTCGACCCCGGCGTGGCTGAGGATCTCGCCGCGGAGACGTTCCTCATCGCCTTCAGGCAACGTGAACGCTTCGACTCGGCCATGGGTGCGGTCAGGCCATGGCTGTACGGCATCGCGACCAACCTCATCGGCCGCCATCGGCGCGCCGAGGTGCGCAGGTACCGCGCCATGGCCCGGACGGGGCCGCCGCCTGACGACGAAGGACACGACCAGCGGATCGTGGACAGGCTCAGCGCGAGCGTGACGGTCGACCGGCTGGCCGGGGCGCTGGCGCGGCTGTCGAAGGGGGAGCGCGACGTGGTGCTCCTCATCGCGTACGGCGGGCTGGGCTACGACGAGGTGGCGGCGGCGCTCAGGATCGCCTCGGGGACGGTCGCGTCCCGGTTGAGCAGGGCCAGGACCAAGCTGCGTGAGGTGTTGGGATGAACGAGTTCCAGGTCATCGACTCGGTGATGCCCGATGTGCCGCCCCCGTCGGCCGGCCAGCTGGCGGCGGCGCGGGAGCGGGTACTCGCAGCCACCCGGGTGCCCCCTGCGTCCGGAGCGCGGGTGGGTAGACAGTCGTGGACGGGGATGGCGCTCGTCGCGGCGGCCGTCGTGCTCGTGGTCGGCGTGGTGGTGGCCCTCGTACCTCGACCTGCGGTGGAGCCGGTCGCGGTCACTCCCCTGCAGAAACTGGAAGCTGCGGCCGCCAGCTTGGCGGCGACGCCGGAGGCGAAGGGCCGCTATTGGCGACGCGACACCGAGCAGGTCATGCGGACGAAGAACGGCTATGCCTACAAGGTCGAGGAACGGGCCATGGAGGTCCTCGCCTTCGGGCCCGACCGCGAGGTCTACGGCTGGCACGAGCCGATCTCGTCGAAGCCGTACACGGCCGAGGGACTGAACGCGTGGCGACGGGACGGCTCCCCCCGGCTGTGCCCCGCGCGGGGGTGCGACAGGAACATGCCCGCATATTCCTCGGTGGACCTGGATGCGGGACTGGAGCTCGCCGATGGGCTGAACCCGACGCTGACGCAACTGCGGAGCCTCCCCGCGGAGCCGGCGGCGCTCAGGGAACGGCTGCTGGAAAGCTACGACCCCCATGCGGCCGCCGAGCGTGAGCCCTGGCTCGCGGGGGCCGCCTCGCGGCTCATCAACTCACCGGCGACGCCCGGCACCAGGGCTGCCGCCTACCTTCTCCTGGCGAAGGCGCCGGGCATCAAAGTGGTCGACGATGTTCCCGGGACGTTCCGGCTCGACGGGCTGGCCCTCCAATCCAAGGAGGAGCAGATCGTGATCGACCGCAGGACCGGCCGACTCCTCGGGAGGCAACGGCTGACTCCGGAGGGCGTCGCCTGGAGCGCCGAGATCGTCAGGAAGGCGGGCTGGAGCGATGTGCGGCCGGCGCCGCCTGCCGGATGCGTCCGCTGTACGGCCCGGCTCTAGAACCCGCGTAGGGGATCGCGGTGCGGTGAGCACTGCGTCCCGGCTGGGCGGGCGAGGGGGTGCGGACTCGCGAGACAAGCTGGGGCTCGGGATCGGGGGCGAGCCCCGCAATCCCCGCACGGTCAGGGGCGGGGGCGGTTGGCGGCGTTCTGGAGGAGGGTGCGGCAGAGGTCGCCGAGGTCGCGGCCCGCCGCCTCCGCCGCCATCGGCAGCAGCGACGTCTCCGTCATCCCCGGCGCCACGTTCACCTCAAGGAAGTGCGGGTCGTCGGCCGCGTCCACGATCAGGTCGGTACGGGAGATGTCCCGCAGCCCCAACGCCGTGTGCGCCGTCACGGCCATCTGGGCGCAGGCTTCGGCGGCGGCCGTGGAGAGGCGGGCGGGGGCGAAGAACTCGGTGTGCCCGGCCGTGTAACGAGCCGCGTAGTCGTAGACGCCGGCGTCGGGGACGATCTCCACGGCGGGCAGCGCCACGGGCCCCTCGCCCAGGTCGACGACCGAGACCGACACTTCGACCCCCTCGACGTACCGCTCGATGAGGGCGGTGTCGCCGTAGGCGAAGCAGCCGACCATGGCGGCGGGCAGGTCTTCGGCCGTACGGACGATGGAGGCCCCGAGGGCCGAGCCGCCGCGCGCGGGCTTGACGAACAGCGGGAGGCCGAGCCGGTCGATGATGCGGCCGAGCACGACGGTGGCGCCGAGGTCGTGGAAGGTCTCCCGGGGGAGGGTGACGGACTCGGGGGTGCGCAGCCCGACCGAGCGTACGACGGCCTTGGCGGTGGGCTTGTCGAAGGCCACGCGGCAGGCGTCGGGGCCGGCGCCGACGTAGGGGACGTCGAGGAGTTCGAGCACGGAACGGATCGCGCCGTCCTCGCCCGCGCCGCCGTGGAGGGTGACGAACACCGCCTCCGGCGGGTCGGCGAGGATGGCGGGCACGAGGGAGGCGTCGGTGTCGCGGGCCTCCACGTCGATGCCCGTGGCGCGCAGCACCTCGCTCACCCGGCGGCCGGAGCGCAGGGACACCTCCCGCTCATAGGAGAGGCCCCCGGCCAGCACGAGCACGTGGCCCAGATCGCTCATCACATCTCCTCCGCTGATCGTACGCGTCCAACCGTACCGGCGGCTGGCGGCGAATGGTGTAGGTGAGGCCCGCACACGAGTACGGCCGGCGTCCCCGTCCCCGGGGAGCGCCGGCCGTACCGAGGAAAGCTAGGCCAGTTCGGGCCCCGGAGTGTCGACGCCGACCCGATCGGGACCGGAGCCGGTGCCGAACATGTCCCGGAGCTGCATCTCTTGCTCGATCACCCCGGACAGGCGTCGTACGCCCTCGCGGATGCGGTCGGGCTCGGGGAAGCAGTAGGACAGGCGCATGTGCCGGGCGCCGCTGCCGTCGGAGAAGAACCCGGTGCCTGGGACGAACGCCACCCGCTCGGCCACCGCCCGCGGCAGGATCGCCTTGGAGTCGAGCCCCTCGGGCAGGGTCGCCCAGACGAAGAAGCCGCCGGCCGGACGGGTCCAGGTGACCTCGGGCGGCATCAGGGCCTCCAGGGAGTCCAGCATGGAGTCGCGCCGCTCGCGGTAGAGCTCCTTGAAGGACTTGATCTGCTCCCGCCACGGCTGCGTGGCCAGGTATTGGCCCACGGCGAGCTGTGTGAACACCGAGTGCGACAGCACGGCCGACTCCATGGCCAGGATCAGCTTGTCGCGGATGGCGTGCGGCGCGAGCGCCCAGCCGACGCGGAAGCCGGGGGCGAGCGTCTTGGAGAACGACCCCAGGTAGACCACACCGTCGGGGTTGTCGGCCCGCAGGGCGCGCATGGGCTCGCCGTCGAAGCCGAGCAGCCCGTACGGGTTGTCCTCGATGACGAGGATCCCGGCGCGCTGGCAGATGTCGAGCACCTGCTGCCGCCTGGCCAGGTTCAGCGTGACGCCGGCCGGGTTCTGGAAGGTCGGGATCGTGTAGAGGAACTTGACGGGCGCTCCGGCGGTCTCCAGCGCGTAGATGGTCTGCGCCAGCGACTCGGGCACGATGCCCTGATCGTCCATGGCGATGTGGACCACTTTGGCCTGGTAGGCGGAGAACGTCCCCAGGGCCCCGACGTACGAGGGGCCTTCGGCGAGCACGACGTCGCCCGGGTCGATGAAGATCCGGGTGATCAGGTCGAGCGCCTGCTGTGAACCGACGGTGACGACGACGTCGTTCGCCCCGGCCTCGATCCCCTCCAGCCGCATGACCTCGCAGATCTGCTCGCGCAGATGCGGGTCACCCTGGCCGGAACCGTACTGCAGCGCGACCGTGCCGCGCGTGGTGACCAGGTCGGAGACCAGCTCGCCGACCATGTCGAGGGGGAGCGCCGTGACGTACGGCATGCCGCCGGCGAGCGAGACCACCTCGGGTCTCGACGCGACGGCGAAGAGAGCTCGAATCTCGGAGGCGACCATCCCGGTAGCTCGTGCGGCGTACCGGTCGACGTAGGCGTCGATGCGCGACCCTTGGGTCGCGGGTGTCTGACCGTGATTCAGCTCTTCCGTCACGGCCCACCTCCTAGGTGTCATATCGGACCGAAATACCAGATTACGCCAGTCGGAGATGTCCTTCGTGACCGGGCTCGACCGTCGTGGTATCCGCTGGCTGCATCTTCACTGAGCTACCATGCCACCAACGGACGCGGTTTTCGCGCGCTTTTCTGGGTCGACGATAGGGGCCGTAGTTGTCGCGCCGGCTGGTCAACATAACCCTGGACAATCTCGAAGATCTGCCACGCCGTTGCCGGCGGTGCGTGTTCTGGGAGCTGGATCCCGTCAGTGGCGAGCGCGCCGTGCACTCGGGCGACTCCGGGCTGGAGAAGGAGGCCTGGATCTCGGGCACGCTGCTGGAATGGGGGAGCTGCGGGAAAATCGCCTATGTCGACGGGGTTCCGGCCGGGTTCGTCCTCTACAGCCCGCCGCTCTACAGCCCGCGTTCGCTGGCGTTCCCCACCTCGCCGGTGAGCGCCGACGCGGTGCTGCTGATGACGGCCCACATCATCCCCGAGTTCTCGGGCGGCGGGCTGGGCCGGATGCTCATTCAAGGCGTGGCCAAGGACCTGACCAGGCGCGGCGTGAAGGCCATTGAGGCGTTCGGCGACCTGAAGTGGGAAGAGCCGAGTTGTGTAGTTCCTGCTGAATACTTGCTTTCTGTGGGTTTTAAGACGGTTCGACCGCATTTGCGGTTTCCGCGGTTGCGTTTGGAGCTGAAGAGCGCCATCTCGTGGCGTGAGGACGTCGAGGTGGCCCTCGAACGCCTTCTGGGGTCCATGAGCCCGGAGCGCGCCCTTCGTCCCGTCTGACGGCTCTTGGGCGCCTGAGAAGGGCAAGCGAAAGCCCCCCGCGGGCACCGCCGCAGGGGGCTTCGACTGGAGGGCGACTAGATGATGCCGTCGAGCTCGCGCAGCAGCATGGCCTTCGGCTTGGCGCCGATGATCTGCTTCACGACCTCGCCCCCCTTGTAGACGTTCATCGTGGGGATCTGGAGCACACCGTACTGACGGGGAACCTCGGGGTTCTCGTCGATGTTCAGCTTGACGATCTCAAGCTTGTCGCCGTACTCGTTCGCGATCTCCTGAAGGATGGGCGCGACCTGACGGCACGGGCCGCACCACTCGGCCCAGAAGTCGACCAGCACAGGCTTGTCGCTCTTGAGGACCTCGGTCTCGAACGTGGCGTCGGTAACTGCCTTCACGGTGCGCTCCTTACTTCTCGTTGTTGGCCAGCCAGCGCTCGGAGTCGAGCGAGGCGGCGCAGCCGGTGCCGGCCGCGGTGATGGCCTGGCGGTAGGTGTGGTCGACGACGTCGCCGGCCGCGAACACGCCGTCGATGTTGGTGGCGGTCGACGGCGAGGCGACCTGGATGTACCCGTTCTCGTCGAGGTCGATCTGGCCCTTGACCAGGTCGGTGCGGGGGTCGTGACCGATGGCCAGGAACAGCGCGTCGGTCGCCAGCTCGCACTCCTCGCCGGTCTTGACGTTGCGCAGCTTGACCGCCTCGACCTTGGTGTCGCCGAGCACGTCGACGACCTCGGAGTCCCAGACGAAACGGATCTTCTCGTTGGCGAACGCGCGCTCCTGCATGATCTTGCTGGCGCGCAGCTCGCCACGGCGGTGCACGACCGTCACCATGCGCCCGAACCGGGTCAGGAACGTCGCCTCCTCCATGGCGGTGTCGCCGCCGCCCACGACCACGATGTCCTTGTTGCGGAAGAAGAAGCCGTCGCAGGTGGCGCACCAGGACACGCCGTGGCCGGACAGGCGCTTCTCGTTCTCCAGGCCGAGCTCGCGGTAGCCGGAGCCCATGGTCAGGATGACTGACTTGGCGTAGTAGGTGTCGGTGTGGGTCTTGACGACCTTGGGGTTGGCCTCCAGGTCGACCTCGACCACGTCGTCGGCCACCAGCTCGGCGCCGAAGCGCTCGGCCTGCTTGCGCAGGTTGTCCATCAGGTCGGGGCCCATGATGCCGTCGGGGAACCCGGGGAAGTTCTCCACGTCGGTGGTGTTCATGAGGGCGCCACCCGCCGTCACGGAGCCCTCGAAGACCAGCGGCTTGAGTTCGGCGCGCGCGGAGTAGACGGCCGCGGTGTAGCCCGCAGGGCCCGACCCAATGATGATCACGTTACGAACGTCGCTCAACGCTCCCACGCCTTCCTCGTCTGCTGTTTGCTTCGGGCTCAACAGATCCTAGGCCGCGCTGATTCCCGCCCCTGCCAGCGAAACGAAAGAGCCCGCCGAAGCGGGCTCTGACGTGGGCTTTCGATTACCAGCGGCCCAATGTGGGCTTCCGCAGGTTCTTGCAGTTGAACGGGTCGACGATGTCGATGCGCAACTTCTTGGCGGCCTCGTCCTTCCAGGAGGCCACGACCAGCGCCTCCTGGCCGTTGTACTGGCCCTGGTCGACGGCGAACGTCTGCAGCTTGGAACGGGCGGCCACCTTGGCGACGCATCGGTCGACCCTGGCGGTGTCCGGGGAGCCTTCGAGGGCGGCCGGAGCCGCGCCGAAGTACCCGAGCAGCGGCTGGCGCAGCTCCCGGTCGCTGTAGTTGTAGTTGCTGTCGGTCAGGGCGTAGGCCCTCGCCCGCTGGTGGGACGGCTTCGACGATGTCGTCGACTCGGCCACCGTGGGCCCGGACGAACCGCCCGGTCCGCTTCCACCGGCCAGCAACCCGCCCGAGAGCGCCAGCGTGCCGACCACCACCGCGGCCGCCGCCGACGCCGCCACGGCGGGCATTGCCCACCTGCGCCGCCTGGAGGACCTGGTCCGGGCCGGGACGATGGTGCCGTCGTCGGAGACCACCCCGAGACGCGCCGGCTCGGGGACCTCCGCCGCCGGCTGCTCCCACGGCGCGTCCCGCATGAGCCTGTCCCAGTCAGGTGCCTCCACGAGGCCGACACCCCCGCGGGGGGACTCCGCCTCGGCGGCCAGCGCCTTGTCGATGCGCAGTGCGACGCCCATCGGCATGGCCGGTGTAGCTGTCGCCGCGAGCACCTCGCGAACCGCCGCCAGGTCTGCCAGAAGCTCCCCACAGGGGTCGCAGACCGCGAGATGCTCGCGGACCCGGCGTGCCGTCGCGGCGTCCAAGAGGTCCTCTGCCAGCTCGGCCAGGACCTCAAGATCGTAGTGCGTATCACCCGTCACGAAGTTCTGCTCCCTTCGCGGATGAGACGCGATTGAGGTCCGAACGGTTCCGCAGATGCGAAAGAATTGGGGCAAGTTTCGCGCGGCCCCGCGCGCATCTGCTCTTCACGGTGCCGCTGGGCACCTCAAGCACTTGAGCTGCGTCTTCGACTGAATAGCCCATCATGTCCACGAGCACGAGAGCCGCCCGCTGGTCGGTGGGCAGCAGTTTCAGAGCCGCCGAAACCTCCATCGAGACCTCACGCTCGACGGTCTGGTCGGGGAGCGGGCTGTCCCGCTCGGCGGCCTCGATCAGTTCGTCGTCGGCCACCGGCCGGACGGACTTGCGCCGCATCCGGTCGAGACAGGCGTTGACGACGATGCGGTGGAGCCAGGTGGTCACGGCCGCCTCGCCTCGGAACGAGGCAGCCTTGCGATATGCGGAGACGAACGCGTCCTGAACGGCGTCCGCCGCTTCGTCAGGGTCACCGAGAGTACGCAACGCGACCGCCCACATGCGGTCACGGTGCCGTTTGACGATCTCGCTGAACGCGTGTGGATCCCCGTTGATGTGCGCGGTGAGCAGCTCGGCGTCTGTGATCGCCGGCCGTTCCGCTGCTGAGGGTGTCTCGGGTGGGGAGTTCACAAGAGAGATTCCTGATTTATGCCGATCCGGGAGAATGCACCACTACTTCATAGATGGTGCCACGAAACTGGCCTGCATCCGCCGGAACGCGCGTAAACCAGATCAAAACGTACCGACCGGTTGCCGGTTCCCCGGGAGTGAGGGTGGTCTTGCCCGAGGCGGACTTCTCGGTCGCCACGGTCTTGAGCGAACCGAGTTCGGGGGAGTCGCCGACCTTCAACTCGACGCTCGCGCCCTCGGTCTTGGCCAGCGTAGCCACCACGTCGCTGATCTGCATGGACTTGCCCATGTCGAGCAGCAGGCCGACGCCCTTCTTGAGGTTGCCCAGCTCGGCGCTGCCGTAGCTCTGGGTCGTCCAGGCCGTGCCGGGCTTGCCGTCGATGGCCTGGCCCGCGATGTCGGACTTCTCGTCGCCGTCGTCGCCGAGCGGGTCGAAGCCCTTGGCCTTGTCCGGCTTGACGGCCTGCGTCGAGGCCGTGGCGGAGGACTTGCCGGTGGTGGGGACGACCGACGCCTCTGGTGTGGCGGGGCTGCCGAGGCTGCGGCCGATCGTCCAGGCCCCGACGCCCACGGCGGCGATGACCAGCAGCACCACCAGGGTCATCAGCACCCGGTTGAGCACGTTGCCGCCACCCTGGTTGGGGGGACGGCGCGGCACGGTCGGCAGGGGCGGCATGGTGCGCTGCTGCCGGTGGGCGATGTCGAGGCCCTCGGTGTGCGAGGCGGAGGCGACCGCCGGCGTCGAGGGGTAGGAGATCGCGATCGGCATGGGCCTGGCCACGTCGGCCAGTGCCTCGGCGACCTCGGACGGGCTCGACAGCGCGCCCTGGCCCTTGCGTGACTCGGGAAGGCAGGCGCGGACGGTGACCGTGTCCAAATAAGTCGGGACACCGGCGGTGACCTGTCGCGGCGAGCAGAAGTGGCCGTCGCTCATGGGGGCGGCGGGCAGGCCGCCCTCCTCCTCGTCGCCGGGCCAGTGGCCGGTCAGGCCGGCGTACAACAACCGGCCCAGCCCCTCGGCGTCGTCGAGGGCGGGCTGGTCGGTGGTGAGCCCGGACAGGGCGGCGTCGACGGCCACGCCGAGCACCTTGACCGTGTTGCCCGTCGTCCACACCAGGTGGGACGGGCGCAGGCACAGGTGGTAGAGCTTGGCCTCGTGGGCGTGCGCCAGGGCCTCGGCCGCCTCGGCCACCAGACCGGCCGCGCGTTCGGGCTCAAGCGGGCCGCCGGCCAGCAGGTCGGTCAGGGAATCGCCGGTGACCCACTCGCTGACCACGTAGGAGTGGTCGTCGTCCTCGGCGGCGTCGAACACCTGCGTCAGGCGCGGGTCGGTGAGCCGGCTCGCGGCACGGGCGGCGGTGACGACCTCGTGCACGCGCGGGAAGTCGGGGCCGAACGTGTGCACCGCCACCGGCCGCGCGAGGATCTCGTCGATCGCCTTCCACAGGGTCGCGCCGTCGGACTCGCTGACGCGGTCCTCCAGCCGGAAGCGCTCGGCCAGTCGGGTGCCGGGTTCCACGGCCGACGTGCTCACAGGCTCTCTCCGCTAGGCCGATCGGGCGTGCTCATGACTCGACTCACCTGCGTGGTGGTGTCCCACGTAGGCACGCTATGCCGGGTGGATCCGCCCACGCCCCTCCTGCTTCCATTCGCGCGCGTAGGGCACCATGGTAGTGCCGAGTCGATTCCGCCCGCGTTCTTTGCCAACCGGAAACTCGTCAGCCGTCGTGGTCAAGTCCGTCCATATGGCGGATTTCCCAATTACTACCGACCTACGCGTCTCGCGACCATACCAACGAGTGAGTTGACCTCCGCTATGCGCATCCTGTGGGCGACGGCGAGATAGAGCAACAGGCCCAGGCCACCGCCCACCGCCAGGACGATCAGCGAGTTGACGAAGCCCAGACCGCCGAAGATCTGCGTGACCACCCAGACCGTGAGCAGCCCCAGCACGGCCGTGGGCAGGGACGCCAGATACATCCTGGTCAGAGCCGTGCCGATGGTCCAGCCGCCCAGGCCCTGCACGCGGCGGCTGGCCAGCGTCCAGGCCAGGACCGCGCCCAGCCCGTACGCGATGGCGTACGCGAGCGCCAGCCCCATCACGGCGTAGCGGGCGGGCAGCAGCACGAAGAAGATGATCATGAGCAGTGCGTTGACCGCGGTCGTGCCGGCCCCCACGAACACCGGCGTACGGGTGTCACCGAAGCTGTAGAACACCCGCAGCAGGAGCTGGAACACCGCGAACGGCACCAGCGCCAGGCCGTAGACCTGGAGGACGTTCCCGATGTAGACGGCGTCGGCGACGCTGTTGGCGCCGTGGCCGTAGATCGGCACGGTGATCGCCGGCCCGAGCACCATCAGCAGCAGCGAGACCGGCACCATGAGCGAGCAGATGAGCCGCACGCTCGACCCGAACTCGGTGCGCACGTCGTCGAGCCGGCCCTCGCCCACCGCCCGGCTCATCCGGGGCAGCATCGCGGTGATCACCGAGACGCCGATGATCCCGTACGGGAGCTGGAAGAGCTGGAACGCCAGCGTGTACGGGCTGATGCCGTGCCCGGCCACCTCGTTGCCCGCCGAGCTGGCCAGGTTGGTCGTCAGCATGAACCCGAGCTGGGTGACCACGACGTAGCCGATGGTCCAGACCCCGGCCCTGCCCATCTCGCCCAGCCGCGCGTTGCGCACGTCGAAGCGCGGCACGAACGAGAACCCCACGCGCCTGAGCGCGAAGATCAGCACCACCGCCTGGGCGACGATGCCCGCCGTGGTGCCGAGGCCGAGCAGCGCGAGGTCGCCGGTGGTGACCGCGTCGATGTCGGAGCCGCTGCCGACGACGGCGTAGGCCAGGAACACGCAGATGACGACCAGGTTGTTGAGCACCGGCGCCCACATGGGGGCGCCGTAGCGGTCGCGGGTGTTCAGGATGGCGCCCGCGACCGCGCCGATCCCGAAGAAGGCCAGCTGCGGCAGGATGAACCGGGCCAGCATGACCGCGGTCTCGAACTTGGGGGTGCCGCGGTCCCAGTCGGTGTAGAGGTCGATGAGCAGCGGCGCGCCCAGCACGGCGAGCGCCGCCACCACGACCAGCACGGCGGTGGCCAGCGTCAGCAGGCGCTGCTCGTAGGCGCGCCCGCCGTCGGCGTCGTGCTGCTGCGCCCGGACGATCATCGGCACCACGACGCTGCTCAGCACGCCCAGCAGCAGCAGGTCGAGGATGCTGTACGGGATCGCGTAGGCCGCGTTGTAGGAGTCGCCCAGCGCCGCGGTGCCGATGGCGTAGGCCAGCACCATCGTGCGGGCGAACCCGGTGACCCTGGACACCATCGTGCCCGCCGCCATGATGGCGCTGGCCCGCAACATACGGCTCATACGGTCTCATTCTCCCGGGATTTGCCCGCCCGCGCGAGCCGTCGCTCCGACCTTCGGCGCAGGATCCGCGTCACGACGGCGGCGAGCATCACCGTCAGCGCGGCGCCCACGATGACCAGGGCGATGCCGGTGTAGCCGGTGGTGCGGATGGTCAGTCGCTGCGGCTTGCCGTAGGGCAGGTTGTCGACCGTGCGCAGTTGCACGGTGACGGTGGCGTCGCCGCTGGTGGTGGCGTTCATGTTCACCTGGAGTGTGCCGCTCAGGTTGCCGCCGATCACCAGCGGCTCGATCGGCGCCGGCGGCGGCAGGATCTGCAACCGCGCGCGGTCGTTGGACTTGACGTCGATGTAGAGGGTGACGGGTTTGTCCAGCGAGTTCTTCACACTGATGGGCACCACGCCGTTGCTGCCGGCGAGCGTGCGCGGCGCGTCGGTGATCTGGATCTTGTCGATCTGGTCGTCGACCGCCGTGCCGACCAGCTTGGTCACCACCCGGCCCGCGCGGGTGTTGTTGCGCCAGGCGGACGAGGTGAGCCTGAGCACCGCGGCGTCGAAGGCCGAGGGCGCCTTGGCCCCGGTGATCGACGCGGTGAGCTGCGCCTGCGACGCGACCTCCCGGACGGGGGCCAGGTACTTGGCGCTCAGCTCCTCCTTGCGGTCCTGCTCGGTGTACGTGAGCCCGGCCCGGGGCGTCGCCGCCTTGCTCGGCTTGATCGAGTCGAGCGTGGTCATCGACAGCCAAGGCAGTTTGCGGGCGGTCTTCAGCAGGCTGGTGACCAGCGTCGGGTTGGGGTCCCAGCGGCGCGACGGTGCGACGACCAGCGACCGCGGCTCGACCTGCCCGGCCTCGGCGGCGATCATCGCGGTCTCGGCGATGAAGCGCTGGGTGCTGAGCAGGACCGTGGTGGGCGCGGTCGGCTCGAACAGCCGGCTCAGCTCGGCGTCGGCGACCAGCGCCTTGACCGGCCCGGCGACGGTGTCGAGCGTGGCGGCGGCGTCGGGAGTGTGGGTGACCGGCGGCTGCGGCGGCAGGTTGGTGGAGTTGAGCAGGACGGTGGTGACCTTGCCGGGGCTGACCGAGAGCAGGTCGAGGGCATCGGCGTCGAGCACGCCCGCGGGCGGCCAGTTGATCGACGTCTGCGCGTTGCGGTTGAGCAGCGCCCTGGCGGTCTGGCCGCCGAGCTCGATGGCCCGGCCGGGCTGCGCGTCGAGCCCCTGATGGGCCAGGGCCGTCACGTCGGGGTCGGCGTACGGGGTGGCGATCACGGGGGAGGCGGCCAGCGCCGTGCTCATGGTGGTCAGCCAGGTGCCGGCGGTGTCGTTGGCCGGTTTGCCCTCGGTGCCGTCCTTGGTCTTGACGTGGTAGCCCTTGGTCATCGCCTTCAGGTCGTCGAGCAGCGACGGCTCGACGAACCAGGTGACGCTCTTCGGCGCCTCCTGCGCGATGCGGGCCAGGGCGGCCAGGCGGCCCTTGCCGCTGAGCGACTGGCTCAGCTTGTCGTCGACGAACAACGTCTCGTCGGAGCCCCGGTGGGGCTGGTCGATGACGGGCAGGGCGACGGCGAGCTTGTTGCGCGGCGGCTTCGGCGTGGTGGGCGGGGCATAGGTGAGGAACGTGCGCTGCGCGCTGATCGGCACTTCGTTCTGGGAGACGTCGACGGCGACCCGGTAGACGCCGAACGCCTGGTAGCCGAGCTGGACCGGGGTCGCGGTGAACGTCCAGGTGGCCTGCCCGCCCACGGCCAGGGCCGGGACGTCCATGGCCGAGGTGCGGGACACGTTGGCGGGCAGGGTGGCGATGTTCTGGTCGCTCTGGTAGGCGGCCATGGAGGCGCGGTCGAAGAAGCGTTCGCCCGTGTAGCGCAGGCGTACGCGGAGGGGGCCGAGCGCGGTCCCGGTGTCGTTGCGGACCGTGCCGGTGAACTTGATCTCGTCGGTCGGACTGGTCGCCACCTGTGGCGTGATCGACGTGATGGAGACGGAGAGCGTCTCCCGTGCCGCCGCCGTGGCGGCGGAGTCGGGCGCCGCCGCCACCATGGCAGCGGAGTTCGGCGCCGCCGCCACCAAGGGGGCGAGCGACGCGGCGGACATCACGGCGAGCAGCGCGGCCTTACGGATCACGCGCATGCCAGGGCTGGGGTACGACGGCGCACGCCCGCAATGGTACGGGTTCAGTGCCGCGGCGCGACCGCCTCGCGGGTGCCCCGCGGTCGCGGCACCCGCAGGTCGACCGTCTTGCCGGTGAGAAGATTCAGCAGGTCGAGCGCACGAAGACAGAGCGCGGTGTGCCTTTCCCCGGTGGCGGTGAAGACGGCCGCGTCGTCGGCGACGAGCCGGTCGTCGATGAGCACCGGCAGCGACTCCGGCAGCAGCAGCGGGCAGACGAGCCCGCCGGTGTAGTCGGTGGCCGAGTTGACCAGGAAGGCCGGGGCCGGGCGCACCTGGCGGGCCCCCAGCAGGCCCCCGACGACGCCGGGCTGGGGCGGGGCCGCCGCCGTGGAGACGACGGCGACGACGACCTCGCTGCCGATCCTGGTGGCGACGTCGAACACGGTGACCACGACGCACCGCCCGGGTGCCGCGGAGACCGTCTCCGGCAGTTCCTCCGCGCAAGTCATGGGGCGCGGAAGGCGTACGATCTCATGATGGACCTGGTGTGCGAGGAGCCAGCGGTGGATCGCGAGGGCGTCCTTCATGAAGTCCTCCTCCGTCTCGCCCTGTTCCATGGCCCCCGACGGTCCCCAGACCGACGGTAACCCGGACCTGATGTGGCTCGGGGGATATGTTCCGGAATCGAAGGACCGACAGGGTTTGTCCGACTCAACAATGACCGAAAGCCAGCAGCGGGCGATGCACGACCTGTTCCGCAAGATCGCACCGGTGGCCGACGAGCTCGGCCGCCTGTTCGCCGACCACGGGCACGAGCTGGCCCTCGTCGGCGGGCCCGTGCGCGACATCCTGCTGGGCCGCGTCGGCAACGACCTCGACCTGACCACCGACGCCAACCCCCACAGGGTGCTCGACGTCGTCAGGGACTGGGCCGACTCCGTGTGGACGATCGGCATCGACTTCGGCACCGTCGGCCTGCGCAAGGGCAACTGGCTGATCGAGATCACGACGTACCGGAGCGAGTCCTACGACCCCAAGTCGCGCAAGCCCGAGGTCGCCTACGGTGAGACCCTGGAGGCCGACCTTGAGCGTCGCGACTTCGCGGTCAACGCCATGGCGGTACGCCTGCCCGGCCACGAGTTCGTCGACCCCTACGGCGGCCTGGACGACCTGCGCGCCAAGCTGCTGCGCACCCCCGGCACCCCCGAGCGCTCGTTCGCCGACGACCCGCTGCGCATGCTCAGGGCCGCGCGGTTCGCCTCCCAGCTCGGCTTCGGCGTCGACCGGGCCGCCCTGGCGGCGATGACCGCGATGGCCGAGCGCATCGAGATCGTCTCGGCCGAGCGCATCCGCGACGAGCTCGACAAGCTGATCTGCGGCGCCAACCCGCGCGAGGGCCTGCGCCTGCTGGTGGAGACCGGCCTGGCCGCCCACGTGCTGCCCGAGCTGCCCAAGCTGCGCCTGGAGATCGACGAGCACCACCGGCACAAAGACGTCTACGAGCACTCGCTGACCGTCCTCGACCAGGCCATCGCCCAGGAGGAGGACGGCAAGCCCGACCGCATCCTGCGCTGGGCCGCGATCCTGCACGACATCGGCAAGCCTAAGACCCGGCGCCACGAGGCCGGCGGGCGGGTGTCGTTCCACCACCACGAGGTGGTCGGCGCGCAGATGACGAAGAAGCGCATGACCGAGCTGAGGTTCCCCAAGGACGTCGTGGCCGACGTCTCCCAGCTCGTCGAGCTCCACCTGCGCTTCCACGGCTACGGCACGGGGGAGTGGACCGACAGCGCGGTGCGCCGCTACGTCCGCGACGCCGGCCCCCTGCTCGGCCGCCTGCACAAGCTGACCAGGGCCGACTGCACCACGCGCAACAAGCGCAAGGCGGCGGCGCTGTCGCGCACCTACGACCAGCTCGAAGAGCGCATCTCCCGGCTGGCCGAGGAGGAGGAGCTGGCCAAGATCCGGCCCGAGCTCGACGGCAACGAGATCCAGGCCGTCCTCGGTGTGGGCCCCGGGCCCGTGGTGGGCCGGGCGTACAAGTTCCTGCTCGACCTCAGGCTGGACAAGGGCGTGCTCGGCAAGGAGGCGGCCACCCAGGCGCTGCTCGACTGGGCGAGGTCACACGACCTGGGAGCGTGAGGACGACGTCGTGACCATCCGGTAGAGCAGCGCCGCCACGGGGTAGCCGACCGCGATGATCACGACGGCCAGGTACGACTTGCCGTTGGGCGGCAGGATCGCCGCCGAGAGCGCGGCGGCCAGCACGTACATGCCGTTGAAGAGCATGTCGTAGATCGAGAAGGCGCGGCCGAGATAGGCGTCCTCGACGTCGCGCTGGACGGTCGTGTCGGCGCAGATCTTGACGCTCTGCCCGGCCACGCCCAGCACGAAGCCGGCCACCGGCAGCCCCCACGTCTGGAACGGCAGGACGAACGCCCCCGCCAGCACGCCGGCCGAGGACAGCGCGATGACCACCCAGCGGCCGATCCCGAACCGCTCGGTCGCGTACGGGGTGATGATCACCGCGAGGAAGTAGCCGAAGCCGGAGGTGGCCACCACCAGGCTGATCCCGCGCAGGGCGGCGTCGGGATCGCCGTCGGTGAAGTAGTAGCGGTAGAGGATGATGCCGAGGGCGGTGGCCATGCCGTACAGGAAGCGGTGGGCGGCCATCGCGCCCATGGTCGCGGCGGCGTCGCGGTGGCGCGCCAGGTGCCTGGCGCCGTCGACCAGGCCCACGACCACGTTGCGCAGCGCCTCGCGGGCCTGCGGCTGGCCGGGGTCGTAGGAGGGGCCGAGCAGCGCGCGGTCCATCAGGCGGGCGACCAGGGCGCTCAGCCCGAACATCACGCCCGACACGACCAGCAGCAGCGCGATGCCCGCATCGCCGTCGCCGAACACCTCGCGCAGCAGGAACCCGACGCCCGCGCCGACGAACGTGACCACGGTGCCGCAGGTCGGCGTCACCGCGTTGGCCGCCATCAGCCGGTCGGACGGCACCACGTGCGGCAGCGAGGCGCCGAGCGCGGCCAGGAAGAACCGGTTGACCCCGAGCACGCCGAGCGCGGCCGCGTAGAAGACGGGGTCGGGCGCGTCGGCGGCGACCAGCCCGGCGGCGACCAGCAGCAGCCCCCCGCGCACGAAGGGCGCGATGACGAGGATCTGCCGCCGCGACCACCGGTCGATGAACACCCCGACGAACGGCCCGAGCACGCTGTACGGCAGGAACAGCACGGCGAGGCCCGCGGCCACCGCAAGGGCGGTCGTCTGCTTCTCGGGGCTGAAGAACGCGAAGTTCGTGACGCCGAACTGGAAGATCCCGTCGGAGAACTGGGAGACCAGCCGCGTGCTGAACAGCCGTCGGAAGTCACGGCCCTGAAGGACGACGCGGAGATCGGCGACGAATGACACCCCGTCAGCCTAGCCCCGAGTGCCTGAACTAGGATGCGCCGGAGGTTGGTACGGCAGATGCCCGGCGGGTTACGAACGTGCGCCGGGATCTCGTACGCTTCGAAGCGTGACCACTGAGGAACACGTTGTGCTGGTCGACCGCGAGGGGCACGCGCTCGGCACCGCGCCCAAGACGTCGGTGCACGGCCAGGAGACCCCGCTCCATCTAGCCTTCTCCAGCTACGTCTTCGACCCCGAAGGCCGCGTGCTGCTCACCAGGCGGGCGGGCCACAAGATCACCTGGCCGGGCGTCTGGACCAACAGCTGCTGCGGCCATCCGCTGCCCGGCGAGAAGCCCGCCCAGGCGGTCCTCCGCAGGCTCTCCTACGAGCTGGGCCTCGACGCCGGCCGCGCCGACCTCATGCTGCCCGGCTTCTCCTACCGCGCCGTCATGGGCAACGGCATCGTCGAGCACGAGCTGTGCCCGGTCTACCGCGTCACGGTCGACACCCCGGTGGTGCCCAACCCCGACGAGGTGGGCGAGGTGCGCTGGATGCCGTGGAAGGAGTTCGCCGAGGGCGTGCTGAGCGGCCTGCTGGCGATCTCGCCGTGGTGCAGGGAGCAGGTGCCGCTGCTCAGTGAGCTGGGCGCCGACCCGCTGGCCTGGCGTCCCGCCCCCGACGACGAACTGCCCCCCGCCGCGCGCGGCTGAGCCGCGGCCGCGAGGGGCCACCGGTCAGCGCTCGACCTCGCCCCTGATGAACTTCTCGACGTACTCGCGGGCCTCGTCGTCGGAGTACTGCTCCGGCGGCGACTTCATGAAGTACGACGACGCCGACAGGATCGGGCCGCCGATGCCCCGGTCGAGGGCGATCTTGGCGGCGCGCACGGCGTCGATGATGATGCCGGCGGAGTTGGGGGAGTCCCAGACCTCCAGCTTGTACTCCAGGTTCAGCGGCGTGTCGCCGAACGAGCGGCCCTCCAGGCGCACGTACGCCCACTTGCGGTCGTCGAGCCACGGCACGTGGTCCGACGGGCCGATGTGCACATCGGCCTTGCCCATCTCGTGCGGGATCTGCGAGGTCACCGACTGCGTCTTGGAGATCTTCTTCGACTGGAGCCGGCTGCGCTCCAGCATGTTCATGAAGTCCATGTTGCCGCCGAAGTTGAGCTGGTACGTGCGCAGCAGCTCGACCCCGCGGTCCTCGAACAGCTTGGCCAGCACGCGGTGCGTGATCGTGGCGCCGACCTGCGACTTGATGTCGTCGCCCACGATCGGCACGCCGGCCTCGGTGAACTTCTCGGCCCACTCGGGGTCGGAGGCGATGAAGACCGGCAGCGCGTTGACGAACGCCACCTTGGCGTCGATGGCGCACTGCGCGTAGAAGCGGTCGGCCTCCTCCGAGCCCACCGGCAGGTAGGACACCAGGACGTCGACCTGGTTGTCGCGGAGCACCTTGACCACGTCGACGGGTTCCTCGTCGGACTCCTCGATGATCTCGCGGTAGAACTCGCCCAGACCGTCGAAGGTGTGACCGCGCAGCACGGTCACCCCGGTCGGCGGCACATCCGTGATCTTCACGGTGTTGTTCTCGCTGGCGACGATCGCCTCAGACAGGTCGCGGCCGACCTTCTTGGCGTCCACGTCGAAGGCGGCGACGAACTCGACGTCGCCCACGTGATAATCACCGAACTTCACGTGCATCAGGCCCGGCACTCGCGCGGCCGGGTCCGCGTCCTTGTAGTAGTGGACGCCCTGGACCAGCGAAGACGCGCAGTTGCCGACACCGACAATGGCCACGCGAACCGAACCCATCGCACTCGCTCCCTTACTCATCAGTTGACGTGGTATCTCTCTCGGGCCCTTCCGAGGCCCGCCGCTCCGTGGCGATCAGCTCGTTCAGCCAACGCACCTCGCGTTCGACCGACTCAAGCCCATGGCGCTGCAGCTCGAGCGTGTAGCTGTCGAGCCTCTCCCTGGTACGGGCCAGCGCCGTGCGCACGCTGTCGAGGCGCTCCTCCAGGCGGCTGCGGCGGCCTTCGAGGATGCGCAGGCGCACCTCGGCCTCCGTGTGCCTGAAGAAGGCGAAGTGCACACCGAAGCTCTCGTCCTCCCAGGCTGACGGGCCGGCCTGGGTCAGCAGCTCCTGGAGGCGTTCCTTGCCCTCGGCGGTCAGCTTGTAGACGATTTTCGACCGGCCGCCGACCATCGTGGCGGGAGCAGGCTGCTCCTCCACGATGAGGCCCTGGGCCAGTAGCGATCGCAGACAGGGGTACAGCGATCCATAGGAGAACGCACGGAACATGCCCAACAGGGCGTTGAGCCGTTTGCGCAGCTCATAGCCGTGTAGCGGCTGTTCGTGCAGCGACCCGAGAACGGCGAGCTCCAGAACTCTGCCTTGTCCGCTGGCCACTGGAACCGCCTCCTCTCGCGTCGATGTATCGAGTCGATACATCCAGAGGATACGTCGATTCGCTATAAGGCCGCAATCAAAGGATTTGCCAAGCCGTTGGGATGATTCGGTAAAACGCCGTAGTCTGGCGCTCATGTGGTCACAGCGGAGGGTGGTGGACTACGGCCTCGCCAAGCGGGCAGCGGTCCGTTCCCTTGAGGTGGGCCGCGCCTCGCGCGGAGACCTCTGTGACGCACAGCCGTACCTCCTTCGCGCAGCCCGCATGTTCGGCGAGTCGACCGAACGTCTCTGCCCGGTGTGCGAGAGGGAGAACGTCACCAACGTGACCTATGTCTACGGCGATTCGCTCGGGCGGCATGCCGGTCAGGCAAAGGCCACGTCAGAGCTTGTCGAAATGGCCCATGATTACGATGAGTTCCGGGTGTACGTCGTCGAGGTCTGCCAAGGTTGTTCCTGGAACCACCTGACGGTCTCGTTCGTCCTCGGCAACGGACCGCCAGACCTCGTCGGCCAACCGTGAACACCGAGGGCGGCGAGTCACCTCACGCCCATACGCCGTTTTATCCGACGACGATGCGAGGACGTGTGAGTAACAGCATGAATGAGGGGACGGCCCGCCCGGGAAGGCGCCGTCGCTCCAACTCATCCCGTTCTGTGCCCCCAGGTTCTCCTCCCCAAACCGGCGACTCCGATTGGGGTTCGACGCAGTCGCCACGTCGTCCTGAAGCCGCTTATGAGCAGACCGGCGCGATGTCCGCGCAGTCGTACAGCGACCCCGCCTCAGGGCCGCAGCCCCAGCGCGGGGCGCCCCAGGGGCGTGAGGAGCCGCCGCCGCGCGCCCGCTCCCGGGCGCGGCAGGACACGCGTTCCGTGAGCAACCAGGAGACGATGGTCAGCGAGGCGCCGCCCAGGCGCTCGCGCCGGGCGAGCGGGCAGGACGAACCCCCGGAGCCGCCCGGGCCGCCGACCAAGAGGCGCAGCGGCTGGCGCCGGTTCGTGCCGAGCTGGAAGATCGTCGTGGCCAGCGTGGTCGTGCTGGCGGCCGGCATCTTCGGCATGATCATGGTCGCCTACAACCTCACGCCGGTGCCCGAGGCCACCCAGGCGTCGGCGGTCGCGCAGCAGAGCACGCTCTACTACCGCAACGGCAAGGTCCTCGCCAAGCTCGGCGTGCCCCGGCAGACCGTCGACTTCAAGGACATGGCCGACACCGTCAAGGACGCCACGGTCGCCATCGAGAACAAGACGTTCTACGAGGACTCCGGCGTCTCCCTCTCCGGCATGGCGCGTTCGGTGTGGATGACCGCGACCGGCCAGCAGCTCCAGGGCGCCTCGACCATCACCCAGCAGATGGCCCGCGGCTACTACGACGGCCTCAGCCAGGAGGTCTCCGTCAAGCGCAAGCTCAAGGAGATCTTCGTCGCGGTCAAGCTCAACCAGGAGCTGACCAAGGAAGTCATCCTCGCCCGCTACCTCAACACCGTGAACTTCGGCCTCGCCTACGGTGTCGAGGCCGCCTCGCAGGCGTACTTCGGGAAGAGCGTCCACGCCAAGAACCTGACCCCCGAGCAGGGCGCCTACCTGGCCGCGCGCATCCAGCGCCCGAGCTGGGGCCCCGACGACCCCGGCCTGCGCGAGCGGTGGAGCACGACCATCAAGTACATGGCCGAGCAGTGGCCCCAGAAGTACGGCGACCTGCCGGCGAAGGCGAAGTTCCCCAAGGTCTACAAGGGCGACACCAAGGAAGCCTACGCGGGCCTGCGCGGCTACATGATCACGCAGGTGCTGGAGGAGCTGAAGCAGCGCAAGCTCACCCCTGACATGGTCAGGAGCGGCGGCTACCAGATCACCTCGACCTTCGACGAGAAGCTCATGAAGGCCGCCAAGACGGCGGTCGAGGCCACGACGGCGAACATGTCGAAGGAGTTCCACGCCGGCCTGGCCGCCGTCGACCCGAAGAACGGCCGCGTCCTGGCCTTCTACGGCGGCCGCGACTTCCTCACCGACCCGTTCAACGAGCCCTTCGACGCCAACAAGCAGGCCGCGTCGGCGTTCAAGCCGTACGTGCTGGCGGCCTGGCTGCAGGCCGGTTACTCGCTCAAGAGCTACGTGCCGGGCAACCAGACCGTGCCGAAGATCATCCCGGGCCAGCAGAAGGACGGTTTCCGCAACAGCCACAACGTCGGCCAGGCCGTCGACGTGATCAAGGCCACGGCGCAGTCCGTCAACACCGCGTACGTGTCGATGGCGTTCAAGCTGCCCAGGCAGCTCGACGAGGTGAAGGAGCTCGTGGAGAACGCCGGGTTCGACAAGGGACGCATGGACCTGGACGTCAGGGAGCACCAGTTCCAGTTCGCCATCGGCAGCGCCCTGGTGAAGCCGGTCGAGCAGGCCGCCGGGTATGCGATCTTCGCCAACGGCGGCAAGTACACCAAGTACCACGTGGTGCAGGACGTCAAGCTCAACGGCCAGGTCGTCTACCCCGAGCAGCGGACCTCGACCAGGGTCATCGACGCGGAGGTGGCCGCCGACTCGACGACCGCCATGCAGGAGGTGCTGAGGAGCGGCACCGCAGCGGGCCAGGGGCTCGGCAACCGGCCCGCGGCCGGCAAGACCGGCACCAACAACAACGAGAAGGAAGCCTGGTTCGTCGGCTACACGCCGCAGATCTCCACGGCTGTCGGGTTCTACCGCGAGCGGTGCGTGACCAAGACGGGCAAGGTCGTCCAGCCCCTGCATGCCAACTGCCCGGAGACCCCCGGCGGCAAGCCGAGCAAGAAGTACGGCCCGAACAACAAGTACACCAAGGCCGAGGAGGCCCCGCTCGGGTTCGAGGGCGCCGGCCCGCCCACCGCGACCTGGCGGCGGTTCATGCTCGCCGCGCACGAGGGCAAGCCGATCGAGCAGTTCCCGCCGAAGGCCGACATCGGCCTGCCGGAGAACATCGTGCCGCGCCCGGTGCCGACGCCGACGCCGACCAAGAACCCGCTCGACGACGGCTCGGGCAACCCCTTCGACGACGGCAACCAGCAGGACTGCCTGGTCGCGCCCTGCAACGACGACGGCGGTGATGTCACCGACGACTCCCAGCAGGACACCGGCATCCCCGAAGCCGACGACCACGGCATCCTGAGCGGCGGCGGAGGCGGCAAGGTGCCCGACTCCCGCCCGGCCGGCACCCACCAGATGAACGCCAGACACGAGGAGTGGTGACCACGACCGAGGCACGCGTCCCTCTGGCGGCGCGTGCCGTGCCGTTCCTCCCCCTGGGGCTGATCGCCGCCCTGGGGGCCGTCCTCGCCTATGTGGTGCGGCTGCCGTGCCGGACCGGCGGATGGAACGACCAGGTCCAGACGTACACGAACTTCTGTTACACCGACATCTACCCGCTGTACTTCGACCGGCAGCTCGCGACCCAGAACCCGTACTTCGCCGACGTGCCGTTCGACAAGCAGGTCGAGTACCCGGTGGTGCTGGGCGAGGTGATGCAGGTCATCGCCTGGATCTCGCGGAAGCTGGACCTCGACCAGGTCGCCCAGGCCGTCAGGTTCTACGACCTCACGGTCCTGCTGCTCGGCATCTGCCTGGTGGTCGGCGTCCTGCTGATGGCGGCGGTGGCCGGGCCCACCCGCCGGTGGGACGCGCTGTGGTACGCGATCTCGCCCGCCGTGATCCTGGCCGCGTACATCAACTGGGACCTGGTCGCCGGCGCGCTGTCGATGGGCATGCTGCTGGCCTGGGCGCGCAAGCGGCAGGTGCTGGCGGGCGTGCTGCTCGGCCTGGCGATCGCGACCAAGTTCTACCCGCTGATGTTCCTCGGCGCGCTGTTCCTGCTCACGCTGAGGACCGCCCGCTGGCGGCCGTTCCTGGTGACGCTGGGCTCGACCGCGGGGGCCTGGCTCGTGGTGAACGTGCCCTTCATGCTCTTCGCCTGGGACGGCTGGCGCCGCTTCTACGTCTTCTCCCAGGAACGCGGGATCGACTGGGGATCGCCATGGCTGTTCTTCCAGCGCAAGGGCTGGGGCATCCTGGGCGAGGCCGACGTCAGCACGCTCGGCATGGTGGCGCTGGCCGTGTTGTGCCTGGGCATCGCCGTGCTCGCGCTCGCCGCGCCGCGCCGGCCCCGGCTGGTGCAGATCTGCTTCCTCGCCCTGGCCGCGTTCATGATGACGAACAAGGTGTGGTCGCCGCAGTTCGTGTTGTGGCTGGTGCCGTTCGCGGTGCTGGCCAGGCCCAGGTGGAAGCCGCTGGCGCTGTGGCAGCTCGCCGAGGTCTGGTACTTCGCGGCGATCTGGCTCTACCTGCTCGCCCAGCCCCCGCTCAGCCGCGACGACCTGGGCATCGGGGACGACACGTACTTCACCGCGGTCTGGGGACGGGTCATCACCATCGGGATCATGATGGCGTTCGTCGTCCGTGACATCCTGCGCCCGGAACTGGACGTGGTGCGCCAGGGTGACATCGACGACCAGGCGGGCGGGGTGTTCGACGACGCCCCCGACCGGTTCGTACTGAAGACACCGTGATCACGCGCTCGGCCGGTCGGGACGCGCTGCTGCTGTGGCTCGGATCGCGGGCCGGGCTCCTGGTGTCGACGCTGCTCGGCGTGACCCTCGCCGAGTACGCCGGCAAGTGGCGCCAATGGGACGCCGGCCTGTTCGTCACGATCGCCCAGTACGGGTACGACGGAGAACCCGGCAAACCGCACGACGACGGCCTGCCCGCGTTCTTCCCCGGCCTGCCGGTCGCGCTGCGGGCGGTGCATCTCGTGGTGCCCGACTGGGCGATCTGCGGGATGCTGATCTCGCTGGTCGCCGGGGCGGTGGCCATGGTCGCGCTGGCCAGGCTGGCCGAGCTGGAGGGCGCGACCGGCTGGATGGCGGTGCTGGCGCTGCTGCTGTTCCCGATGGCGGTGTTCCTGTCGGCGGGCTACAGCGAGTCGCTGTTCCTGGCCTTCGCGATCCCCGCGTGGCTGGCCGCCCGCCTCGGACGCTGGCCGCAGGCCGTCCTGCTGGCGGCGGGGGCGTCGTGCGTGCGGATCACCGGGTTGTTCCTGGCGGTCGCGCTGGCGGTGGAGTTCGTCAGGAGCAGGGAGTCGTGGCGGCGGGCCGGCTGGCTGGCGGTGCCCTTCCTGCCGCTGGCGGCGTACTCGTTCTACCACTACCGGCGCTCCGGGGACTGGCTGGCGTGGAAGCACGCGCAGGAGGCCGGCTGGGGGCGCGACTTCGAGTGGCCCTGGCAGGCGTGGCGGACGACGTGGAGCTCGGCCATGGGCACCGACGACTTCGCGGTGGCCTTCCGCATGGAGATCGCCGGGGCCGTGCTGGCGGTGGGCGTGCTGGTGTGGCTGCTGGCGCTGCGCAGGTGGAGCGAGGCCGTCTACTGCGGGTTGCAGGCGGCGGCGCTGATGACCTCGGCGTACTACCTGTCGATCCCGCGCTCGCTGCTGCTGTGGTTCCCGCTGTGGGTGCTGGTCGCGAAGGTGGCGACCAGGAAGCCGTGGGTCATCGTGCTGTACGCGCTGATCTGCGGGCCGCTCATGTACCTCAACGCGGCCCGCTTCCTCACGGGTGCCTGGGCGGGCTGAAGTCTCTACCCGTTTCTTCGCCTCGGTAATCCAGGGAAGTTATCCACAGGCTGTGTGTTTTCGGTCCAGAGGCTCCCGCGCGGCGTTCCGAGGTTCTCGCGCCGCGTTCAGAGGTTCTTGCGCAGGAACGCGATGTCGTCGGCCTGGCCCTCGCCCGGCGTCTCCACCACGACCGGGGCGCCCGCCGCGCGGCAGACCGCCAGGATCAGCTCGGGGTCGATCTTCCCCTGGCCCAGGTTGGCGTGCCGGTCGGCGCCGGAGTCGAAGTCGTCGCGCGAGTCGTTGCAGTGGACGAGGTCGATCCGGCCGGTGATCGCCTTGACCCGCTCGACCAGGTCGACCAGCTCCTCGCCGCCCGCGTGCGCGTGACAGGTGTCGAGGCAGAAGCCCACGTCGAAGCCGTCGAGCGCGTCCCACAGCCGGGCGATGCGCTCCAGCTTGCGGGCCATCGCGTTGCCACCGCCCGCGGTGTTCTCGATGAGCACGGGGATCGGGCACTCCATGCGCTCGAACACCTTGCGCCAGTTGTCGAAGCCCACCTGCGGGTCGTCGCTCTTGTTGACGTGGCCGCCGTGCACGACCAGGCCCTTGGCGCCGAGCCCCGCGGCCGCCTTCAGATGTTGTTCGAGCAGCTTGCGGCTGGGGATCCTGATGCGGTTGTTCGTCGTGGCGACGTTGATCAGGTAGGGCGCGTGGATGTAGACGTCGACGCCTTCGACCAGCTTGTCCGGTAGCACCGGCTTGGCGTAGCCCTGGGGATCGCCGAGGAAGAACTGCACGACCTCCGCGCCGACCCGTTCGGCGTGAGCGGCGGGATCGTCCTGGTCGACGTGAGCTCCGATACGCAGCATGTCAAGGAGCTTATCCGTTTGGCGGGACCGCCCCCGGGAAGACGCCCGGCACCCCCTACCCCCGAGGAGAACGCATATGACACGCTGGCGGCTGCGGGCGCTGCTCTTATTGGTCTACGTGATCGTCGGAATCTACGTCGCCTGGATCTACGACTACATCACCCCGGGTCTCCTCCGGGACGTCGCCGAGGCACTGCTCGCGGTGTTCCTCTGGTTCCTGGTCCTGCTCGGCATCGACCTGCACATCGGCAGGTGAGCCGCGGACACACGACGGCCCCGGGCGTCACCGGGGCCGTTCGCCGTGCGGGGGCCCGTCAAGGATGCGGCAGGAAGCCGCCGTGGGCGATGCCGAGCACGGCTCCCACGAACGAGGCCACCAGACCCACGATGTTGACCGAGCGCTGAGGCGTGGTCACCGAGATGTACTGCGAGTAGAGACCGGTCCCGAAACCGAGCGTGCCGAGCCAGGACGAGATCACGTGGGCGGCGGGGAAGAACGCGGCGACGAACGCCACGAGACCGCAAGCCAGTGTCGCGACCGCCAGGCCGTTCTCCACCGGGTGAGAGCGTCCGTCGGTGTTGAGCGTGAGCCTGAACCGCTCCCTTTCAGAGGGATGAAGCACATGTGGCACAGCCGCCACCCCCTTGCTTTCTTACATGCCTTCCCACCTACTCGTGGCTGGTAACCTGGGCAGCGCTGCGTTGTGATGGGTGATCCATCGACCCGGGGCGCCGAAATGGGGCGCCGCGGCCTGACGTCAGCGTCCTCCTGTCACGGCAGAGTGTCGTGACCGCAAGAGTCCAGAGGAGGTTGGAGTCCCGCATGCGTCGTTACGAAGTAATGGTCATTCTGGACCCTTCGCTCGATGAGCGCACTGTCGCGCCGTCCCTCGACCAGTTCCTCACCGTGGTCCGCAACGACGGCGGCACCGTGGAGAAGGTCGACGTCTGGGGCCGTCGTCGGCTCGCCTACGACATCGACAAGAAGTCGGAAGGCATCTACGCCGTCATCGACCTGTCCGCGGAGCCCGCGACGGTCAAGGAGCTCGACCGGCAGATGAACCTCAACGAGGGCATCCTGCGCACCAAGGTCCTGCGCCCGGACGTGCACTAGCAGCAGGAAGGCCGCGAAGCGGGCCGCCGTCTCGGTGGCGGGCCGACGAGCGGGTTTCTTGTTGACGACCACCGGCTTTTTGTCGGAGAGCACCCGTACTCTGAGCCGTAACCCAAGCGAAGGCGTGCAGGAAGGCGAGCGCTAGCCATGGCAGCAGGCGACACCGTAATCACCATCGTCGGCAACCTTGTCGACGACCCGGAGCTGCGCTTCACCCCGACGGGTCAAGCGGTGGCTCGATTCCGCATCGCGTCCACTCCGCGGTTCATGGATCGCCAGACCAACGAGTGGAAGGATGGCGAAAGCCTCTTCCTGACCTGCAACGTGTGGCGGCAGGCGGCGGAGAACGCCGCCGAAAGCCTCCAGCGCGGCATGCGGGTCATCGTGCAGGGGCGGCTCAAGCAACGGTCTTACGAGACCAAGGAAGGCGAGAAGCGCACGGTCTATGAGGTCGAGGTCGACGAGGTCGGCCCGTCCCTGCGCAACGCCACGGCCAAGGTCAACCGCACCACCCGTCAGGGCGGCGGCGGCGGTGGCGGCGGCTTCGGCGGCGGCCCTGCCGACGACCCGTGGGCCTCTGCCTCGCCCGCCCCGCCCCAGGGCGGCGGCTACCAGGGCGGTGGCGGTGGTGGCGGCGGCTTCGGCGGCGGCGGCGGCAACCAGGGCGGCGGCTTCGGCGGCGGCAACGACTTCAGCGACGAACCGCCTTTCTAACACCTGTCCACAAGCCCGAGTCCATTCCCGCCCGAAAAGCGGGGCTCTGAGAGGAGCACCACGATGGCTAAGCCGGCACTGCGCAAGCCCAAGAAGAAGGTTTGCCTGTTCTGCCACGACAAGATCTCATACGTCGACTACAAGGACACGGCGCTGCTTCGGAAGTTCATCTCCGACCGCGGCAAGATCCGTGCGCGCCGGGTGACGGGCAACTGCACCCAGCACCAGCGCGACGTGGCGACCGCGATCAAGAACGCCCGTGAGGTGGCTCTGCTGCCTTACACGAGCACCGCGCGCTAAGGAGGTCTGTCGACATGAAGCTCATCCTCACCAACGAGGTCTCCGGCCTCGGCGCCCCTGGCGACGTCGTCGAGGTCAAGGACGGCTACGGCCGTAACTACCTCATCCCGCGCGGCTACGCCATGCGCTGGACGCGTGGCGCCGAGCGCCAGATCGAGACCATCAAGAAGGCTCGCGACGCTCGCGAGATCCGCGACATCGGCACCGCCAAGGAGGTCGCCGGCCAGCTCGGCGCCCTGCGCGTGCGGCTGACCACCCGCGCGGGCGAGTCGGGCCGGCTGTTCGGCTCGATCACCACGGGCGACATCGCCGACGCCGTCAAGGCGGCCGGTGGCCCGACCCTCGACCGCCGTCGCATCGAGATCCGCAACCCGATCAAGAGCGTCGGGTCGCACAAGATCTCCGTCAAGCTCCACCCCGAGGTGTCGGCGTCCGTCGACGTCGACGTCGTGGCCGGCTGACGATCGCTGATCAAGCCCCTCTCCGCAAGGAGGGGGGCTTTTTCGCGTTCCCGTGCCCGCCGCCCGTAGCCGGTGTCCTTTTCCGGTCCTTACGGCTGCGCCCGGTCCGGCCACCCGCCGTGCTCCGGCCGAGGGCCCTCCAGGGGAACGGCCGCTGACCCTTCACCGGCGGGCCGCCGTGACGCGCGCCCACGCGTGACCGGCTGCCGTGGTGACCTGCGCACTTGTTTCCCGTGGGGGCCGCGTAGAATGCCTGCGTTCTTTGTGTGTGTTTCCCCCTGGAGGCTCTGCCATGGCCCGTTCCACGATGCTGCTCGCGATCGGTGTGCTCGCGGTGGGGGCCGTCGCATGTGCCCCGGCGGACCAACCGGCCCCCGCGGCCACGGCGACCGGCTCCGCGGCTGCCGACATGTGCACGAAGGACCAGCTCAAGCTCGTCAACGGCGGCAAGCTCACCATCGGCACCGACAAGCCGGCCTACGAGCCGTGGTTCAAGGACGACGACCCGAGCAACGGTCAGGGCTTCGAGAGCGCGGTGGCGTTCGCGGTGGCCGGCGAGCTCGGCTTCGACCGGACCGAGGTGCAGTGGAGCACGATCAAGTTCGACTCCGCGTTCGCGCCGGGGGCCAAGCAGTTCGACTTCGACGTCAACCAGGTCTCGATCAACCCCGACCGGGCCAAGGCGGTCGACTTCAGCAAGGGCTACTACACGGTCAAGCAGGCCGTCGTGGCGATCAAGGGCAGCAAGTTCGCCGAGGCGAAGAACGTGGCCGAGCTCAAGGACGCCAAGTTCGGCGTCCAGGTGGGCACCACGTCGCTGGCCGGGGTCAAGGACGTCATCAAGCCGTCCGCCGAGCCCAACGTCTACAACGACCAGGTCGACGCCGTGAACGCGCTGAAGAACAAGCAGGTGGACGCGATCGTCGTCGACCTGCCCACCGCGTTCTACGTCACGGCCGCCCAGGTGGACAACTCCAAGATCGTCGGCCAGTTCAGCTCGACCGCGGGCACGCCGGAGGAGTTCGGCCTGGTCATGGAGAAGGGCAGCGCGCTCAAGCCGTGCCTGGACAAGGCCGTCGACTCCCTGAAGTCGAAGGGCGACCTGGCGAAGATCGAGCAGGAGTGGCTGGGCTCGGCCGCCGGCGCGCCTGAGTTGTCGTGAGTCCGACGAGTAAGCCCGCCAGCGAGCACGTCCCCTCGCAGCGGCAGCTTGAGCGCGAACGCGTCCGCAGGTCGCGGGCGCGCCGCTCGGGCTCGATCGCCACGGCCTCGACGATCGTCTTCATCGTCCTGGTCGTGGTCCTGGTCACGAACTCGCCCGGCTGGCCCCGGGTCCAGGAGGCGTTCTTCGCCCCCGAGTGGTTCGTCAAGGCGCTGCCCCACGTGCTGGACGGGTTCCTGCTCAACATCAAGATGTTCCTGATCGCCGAGCCGCTGATCCTGATCGTCGGGCTGCTGGTGGCGCTGGCCAGGGGCATCACCACGCCCGCGTTCTTCCCGATCAGGGCCCTGGCCACGCTCTACACCGACGTCTTCCGCGGCGTGCCGACGATCCTGGTCATTTACCTCGTCGGCTTCGGGCTGCCCGCGCTGCGGCTGCAGGGCATCCCCACGGACCTGGCCACGCTCGGCGTGATCGGGCTGACGCTCTCGTACGGCGCGTACGTGGCCGAGGTGTTCCGCTCCGGCATCGAGTCGGTGCACCCCAGCCAGGTCGCGGCCGCCCGCTCGCTGGGCCTGAGCCACGTCAAGACCATGCGGTTCGTCGTGCTCCCGCAGGCCACCCGCCGGGTCGTGCCGCCGCTGCTCAACGACTTCGTCTCGCTGCAGAAGGACACCGCGCTGGTGGCCACCATCGGGCCGCTGGAGGCGCTCAGGCAGGCCCAGATCATCGCCTCCAGCAAGTTCAACTACACGCCCTACCTGGTCGCGTCGCTGCTGTTCATCCTGCTCACGATCCCGATGGCCAGGCTCACCGACCACCTGGCCGCCCGAACGCGCAGGAGGCGTGGCGCATGAGCCTGCTGACCATCGAAGGGGTGTGGAAGAACTTCCACGGTCACAGCGTGCTGCGCGGCATCGACCTGGAGGTGCGCGCGCACGAGGTCGTCAGCCTGATCGGCGCGTCCGGGTCGGGCAAGTCCACCCTCCTGCGCTGCGTGAACCTGCTGGAGACCGTCGACGACGGCGCCATCCACCTCGACGGCCAGGAGATCACCGACCCCCGCGTGGACGTCGACGACGTGCGCAAGCGGCTCGGCATCGTGTTCCAGGCGTTCAACCTGTTCCCGCACATGACCGTGCTCGACAACGTCACGCTCGCGCCGCGCCAGGTGCTCAAGACGCCCAGGAAGCAGGCCGAGGAGGAGGCACATGAGCTGCTGGCCAGGTTCGGGCTGGCGGCCAAGGCCGGCGCCTACCCCGACCAGCTCTCGGGCGGCCAGCAGCAGCGGGTGGCGGTCATCAGGGCGCTGGCCATGCAGCCCAGGCTGATGCTGCTCGACGAGGTCACCTCGGCGCTCGACCCCCAGCTGGTGGTCGAGGTGCTGGGGATCGTCAGGGAGCTCAAGGAGTCGGGGATGACCATGATCCTCACGACCCACGAGATGAGCTTCTGCCGCGACATCTCCGACACCGTGTGCTTCCTCGACGACGGCGTACTGGTGGAGAAGGGCCCGCCGGAGAAGATCTTCGCCTCGCCGGAGCAGCCGCGGACCAGGGAGTTCCTGCGCAGCGTGCTCGAATCCGGACGCCTCTAGCGGCGGTGGCGGCCCCGGCCGGGTTCGGCCGGGGCGTCGCGCGGGGTGGCGAGCAGGCTGTGGCGGCGGCCGTACAGAAGGTAGACCAGCAGCCCGAAGGCCATCCACAGGACGAACCACGCCCAGGTGAGCACGCGCAGGTTGAGCATGAGCCAGAGCGTGGCGACCAGCGAGAGCGCGGGCAGCAGCGGCGAGAGCGGCACGCGGAAGCCGCGCTCCAGGTGCGGCATGCGCCGCCGCATCACGATCACCCCCGCCGCCACGAACAGGAACGCGAACAGCGTCCCGATCACCACCAGCTCCTGCATGGTCAGCACCGGCACGAACTCGGCCAGCACGATCGCGATGAACCCGATCAGCAGCGTCACCCGCGTCGGCGTGTGGTACCTGCGGCTGACCGTGGCCAGGCCACGCGGGATCAGCCCGTCGCGGGCCATCGAGAACAGCACGCGCGTCTGGCCCACGATCAGCACCAGGATCACCGTCGTCAGCCCGAGCACCGCCCCCGCGTCGATGACGTGCACCATCCAGTCCACGCCCACGGCACGGAACGCGCTCGACAGCGGCGCGTCCCCGCTGATCTTCGTGTACGAGACCATGCCCACCATGACGAGCGCGACCGCGAGGTAGATGACCGTGGCGATCACCAGGCTGCGGATCATGCCCTTGGGCACGGCCTTCGGCGCGTTGACGCTCTCCTCGGCCGAGGTGGCGACGATGTCGAAGCCGATGTAGGCGAACGCGATCGCCGAGGCCGCCGCGAAGACGCCGAACCAGCCGAAGGCCATGCCGTGCCCGGCGAAGAGCTCGATGACGGTCCGCGGACGCACGGGCAACACCTTGGGCTCGACGTAGAAGTCGCCGTAGTTGGCCACGTCGATGTGGGCCAGGCCCACGACGATGACCGCCCCGATGGCCAGCAGCTTGGCCGACACCATGATCCACAGCGCCCGCAGCCCGACCCGCGCGCCGAGGGCCACGATGCCCGTCAGCAGCACCAGGATGACCAGGACGAGCACGTCGTCCACGGACTGCGGCACCCGTACGCCGAAGTCGGCGACCGCCTTGACCGCGATGGACGCCCAAGCCCTGGCCACCACCGCGGCGGCGAACTGCAGCTCCAGGATCAACGCCCAGCCGATGATCCACGCCCAGACCTCGCCGAAGATGACGTACGTGAAGGTGTAGGCGCTGCCCGAGGTCGGCATCGTGGACGACAGCTCGGCGTAGCACAGGCACGCCAGCAGGCACGCGATCCCGGCGATCATGAACGAGAGGATCACGCCGGGCCCCGCGGTGGTCTGGGCCTGCTCGCCGGCGACGCTGAAGATGCCGGCTCCGATGATCACGCCGAGCCCGAGAACCACGAGGTCGGCCGGGCGATAGACCTCGGACAGGCTGTGGCGGGCGCCGGTGCGTAACCCGGTCGCCTCTGACGGCGGCAGTCGTCGCAGAATCGTGGACACGGAACACCCCGCTCAGGGAACTCGCCCATGCTGTCTCACCAGTTGGACAACGGCAAGCACAAGACGATTACGGTGACCCGGACTCCGGCCGTCCGCCGGGGTGACGCGGCAGGTCGGATCGGCTACGCGCCGGTCACCAGCCAGGCCGTGCCGGCCGCCCGCCGGGTGAGGGTGACCAGCCGGGCGATCATCCACACCCCGAGCGCGCACCAGAGCGCGACCAGGCCGAACTCGGCGGCCAGGAAGGCCGCGGGCAGGTACGCCAGCGTCGTCCACACCCCGGCCCAGGCCAGGTAGCGCTGGTCGCCCGCGCCGATCAGCACGCCGTCGAGCACGAACACCACCCCGCAGATCGGCTGGAACAGCGCGACCGGCCACAACACGGCCAGAAGCTCGTCGGTCACCGCCGGGTCGGCGCCGAACAGGCCGGGCAGCAGCGGCCTGGCCGCCACGACCGCCACGCCGAGCGCCAGGCCCGACCACAGGCCCCACTGCATCATCCGCCTGGTCGCGGCCCTGGTGACGACCGTGTCCCCGGCGCCGAGCGAGCGTCCGGTGATGGCCTGGCCGGCGATCGCGATCGCGTCGAGGGCGAAGGCCATCAGGTTCCACACCTGGCCGGCGATGGCGTACGCGGCCAGTTGGGCCTGGCCCATCCGGGTGGCGACCACCGTGCCCACGATCAGCACGATCCGCAGGCACACCGTACGGATGAGCAGGGCGAGACCGGCCGTACCGGCCTGCCGGACGCCCGCGAGGTCGGGCGTGAGCGGCGTGCCGAGCCGCCGGGCGCCCCTGACCACCACGACCAGGTAGACGACGGCTCCGAGCGTCTGGGCCAGTGTGGTGCCCCACGCCGACCCGGCGATGCCCCAATGCAGCCCGAGCACGAACCAGGCGTTCAGCGCCGCGTTGAGCGCGAACGAGCCCACGGCCACCACCAGCGGCGTGACCGTGTCCTGCAGGCCGCGCAGCACCCCGGTGCCCGCCAGCACGACCAGCATCCCGGGCGCGCCGAGCAGGCTGATCCGCAGGTACGTCACGGCCAGCTCGGCCTGGTCGGGAGCGGCTCCGAACAGGTCGACCATGGCCGGCGCGAGCGGCCAGCCCAGGGCGATGAGCACCACGCCGATGGACAGGGCCAGCCAGATGCCGTCCACGCCGTTGCGCATGGCCCGCGCGTGGTTGCCGGCGCCGCTCTGCCGCGCCACGGACGCCGTGGTGCCGTAGGCGAGGAAGACGCAGAGGTTCACCAGCGTCGCCAGGACCGCCCCCGCCACGCCCAGCGCGCCCACGGCCGTGGTGCCGAGGCCGTGGCCGACGATGGCGTAGTCGGCGAGCAGGAAGAGCGGCTCGGCGACCAGCGCGCCGAACGCGGGCAGCGCGAGCCGCAAAATCTCCCGATCCTGGGGTGTAATGGGCATTTGTCTATTATGGCCATTACACGGCGTGTCGGGCCAACTTTCTTTCCTCCACAGCCGGTGGACACTGTTTGCCCAGGTCAGACGATGATCGGTGCATATCCGAAAGAGTTATCCCCAGGCTCGTCCACAGAGCTTTCACACCCTGGGCGCGCTGGTGCACAGCTCACCCACAGCGTTGTCCACAGGCCGCGTTGCCCTCACGCGCCGAACCAGCGAAACTGTCACACCGGTCGACTACAAGTGGGGGTGGTGCGACCGCCTGCAAGGTTGTTCGAGGGGGCGCGGTGAGCATTGACGAAGAGGGCGGCGGAGGCCCCGGTTTCGATCGCACCCCGCCGCACAACATCGAGGCGGAGCAGTCCGTGCTCGGCGGCATGCTGCTGTCGAAGGACGCCATCGCCGACGTCGTGGAGATCCTGCGCTCCGACGACTTCTACCGGCCCGCCCACCAGATGGTCTACGAGGTCATCACCGACCTCTACGGCCGAGGCGAGCCCGCCGACGCCGTCACCGTCTTCGACGAGCTGCAGAAACGCGGCGAGATGGCCAGGGTGGGCGGCGCCGCCTACCTCCACACGCTGACGGCGGTCGTCCCCACGGCCGCCAACGCCGGCTACTACGCCAAGATCGTGCGCGAGCAGGCGATCCTGCGCCGCCTGATCGAGGCCGGCACCCGCATCGTCTCCTTCGGCTACGGCGGCCAGAACGAAGAGGTCGACGACCTCGTCGACCGCGCCCAGGCGGAGATCTACAAGGTCACCGAACGCCGCACGTCGGAAGACTACGCGCCGCTGGCCGACATCATGCCGGGCGCCCTCGACGAGCTGGAGGCCATCGGCAGCCGCGGCGGCCAGATGGTCGGCGTCCCGACCGGCTTCCAGGACCTCGACCAACTCACCAACGGCCTCCACCCGGGCCAGATGATCGTCGTGGCCGCCCGCCCGGCCATCGGCAAAAGCACGCTGGGTCTGGATTTTGCGCGTTCTGCTGCGATTAAGCATGGAATGACCACTGTCATCTTCTCGCTGGAAATGTCCCGCAACGAGATCACCATGCGTCTGCTGTCCGCCGAGGCCAGGGTCGCCCTGCACGCGATGCGCTCGGGCATGATGGGCGACGACGACTGGACCCGCCTCGCGCGCAGGATGAGCGAGGTGGCCGAGGCGCCGCTGTTCATCGACGACTCGCCCAACATGTCGATGATGGAGATCCGGGCCAAGTGCCGGCGGCTCAAGCAACGCAACGACCTGCGGTTCGTGGTCATCGACTATCTCCAGCTCATGAGCTCGCCGAAGAAGACCGAGAGCCGCCAGAACGAGGTCTCGGAGATCTCGCGTGCGATCAAGCTGCTGGCCAAGGAGCTTGAGGTGCCGGTCATCGCCATCTCCCAGCTCAACCGTGGCCCCGAGCAGCGTACGGACAAACGCCCCGCAGTTAGCGACCTTCGCGAATCGGGCTGCCTGACCGCCGCCACCCGAATCATGCGTGCCGACACCGGGGCCGAGGTGTCGATCGGCGAGTTGCTGGAGAGCGGTGCGCGGAACGTCCCGGTGTGGTCGCTCGACGAACGGCTGCGGCTCGTGCCACGCACGTTGACACACGCCTTCCCGAGCGGGGTCAAGGAGGTCTTCCGTCTACGCCTGCGCTCGGGGCGTGAGATCGAGGCCACCGCGAACCACCCCTTCCTGACCTATGACGGCTGGCGGCCTCTAGGAGAGTTGGCCACGGGGTCCCGGCTGGCGGTCCCGCGGCACGTTCCGGCCCCCGAAGGCCTCCAGGAGTGGCCGGAGGCGGAGGTCGTGCTGCTCGCCCACATGATCGGTGACGGCTCCTTCGTCAAGCGTCAGCCGATCCGCTATGCGAGCACGGACGAGGCATGCCTGACGTCGGTGGCACGGGCGGCGGAGCACTTCGGCATCAGCGCCGTTCGTGACGAGTACGCCGCCGCGCGGGTCACCACTCTGAGGCTGCCGGCTCCCTACCGGCTGACTCACGGCAGGCGCAACCCCGTCGCCGCCTGGCTGGACTCCTTGGGGCTCTTCGGGCTGCGGAGTCATGAGAAGTTCGTCCCCGATGGGGTCTTCTCCCTGACGAAGAAGCAGATTGCCTTGTTCCTGCGGCACCTCTGGGCGACCGATGGATGCGTGTGGTGGGACGCGAAGAGCGGCCAGTCGCGCATCTACTACGCCTCGACGAGTCGCCGGCTGGTGGACGACGTGGCTCGGTTGCTTCTCCGCTTCAACGTGATGACGCGCGTGAAGGAGGTGCGCAAGGCCGGCTACAGGCCCGGGTATCAGCTGGTCGTCTACGGCGCCGAGAACCAGCTCCGGTTCCTGGACGAGGTGGGCGTCCACGGTGAGCGGTCGGCGCAGGCTGCCGCGTCCGCGGGCCGGCTGCGGGAGATCAAGGGCAACACCAACCTGGACACGATTCCCTCCGAGATCTGGGACCGTGTGCGCGGCGTCCTGTCGGAGCGCGGCATGACCCACCGGGAGTTCTCCGCCCGGCTCGGCACCCAGTCCTGTGGCAGCACGTTGTGGAAGCACGCTCCGAGCCGGGAACGTCTGGGGAAAGTGGCTTCGATCCTCGACGACGCCGACATGGAGATGCTGGCGACGAACGACGTGTTCTGGGACGAGGTCGAGTCGATCGAGAGCCTGGGCGATCAGCCGGTGTTCGACGCCACGGTCCTCGGCACGCACAACTTCGTCGCCAATGGCATCGCGGTGCACAACAGCATCGAGCAGGACGCCGACATGGTCATCCTGTTGCATCGCGAGGACGCCTACGAGCGGGAGTCGCCCCGGGCCGGTGAGGCCGACCTGATCGTGGCCAAGCACCGTAACGGCCCGACCGCCACGGTGACCGTGGCCTTCCAGGGGCACTACAGCCGCTTTGTGGACATGGCTCAGCACTGACGCAAAACGACGGTCAAGGTGTGACAAACCAGACAGCCGCGGAAGGGATGGGGATCGATCATCAGGGCGCTCTACCCGATGACGTAAGCAAAGGGGAGAACGCCATGACCATCCTGATCGCCTACGACGGCTCGGCGGATTCGCGCAGCGCCATCGAGTTCGCCGCCAAGAATCTGGCCGCTCAGCCGACCGTCGTCGTCACCGTGTGGGAGCCGCTGCTCGTGCAGATGAGGAAGTACCCGCTGGCGGCGGGGGCGATCTCGCCGGAGACCGAGACCGAGGCGCAGGCCCAGGCCGAGTACTACGCCAAGGAAGGCGCCGAGCTGGCTGTCGCCGCCGGTCTGCCCGAGGTGACCTACCGCGCGGTCGCCGACAACGAGTCCATCTGGAAGACGGTCGTCGACGTGGCCGACGAGATCGACGCCTCGCTCATCGTGACCGGCTCGCGGGGCCTGGCCGGGGTCAGGTCGGTGCTGCTCGGCAGCGTGTCCAACCATGTGCTCCACCACGCCCACCGGCCGACGCTCATCGTTCCGCCGGTTGCGGCGCCGAAGGGCTGACGCAGCAGACCTTGGGCGGGGACAGCCGGGTGTCCATGCGGCGGGCGCCCGGCCCTTCGTCGCCGAGCCGGTCGTACGGGTTGGCGACCGGGCATCGGTCGAGTGACAGGCAGCCGCAGCCGATGCAGTCGGTCAGGTCGTCGCGCAGCCGCTGGAGCTGCTCGATGCGGTCGTCCAGCTCGCCGCGCCAGGCGGCCGACAGCCTGGCCCAGTCCTCCCGGTTGGGGGTGCGCCCGTCGGGCAGTTCGGACAGCGCGTCCCCGATGGTCGCGAGGGGGATGCCGAGCCGTTGCGAGAGCCGGATGAAGGCGACCCTGCGCAGGGTGTCGCGGTGGTAGCGGCGCTGGTTGCCGGCGGTGCGGCGGCTGGCGATGAGACCCTTGGTCTCGTAGAAGTGCAGCGCGGAGACGGCCACGCCGCTGCGTTCGGCGAGCTGTCCGACCGTCAGTTCTTTGCTGTTCCAGGCGACCATACCTGAAGCTTACTTGAGGGTTCGCTCGAAGAACGTCTCCAGCACGACGATGGTCTGGGTGCCGGTCACGCCGTCCACCTCGAAGATCTGGCGCAGGACGTCCTGGAGCTCCTTGGTGCTGGACGTGCGCACCTTGACCAGCAGCGACGCCGGCCCCGCGATGACGTGGGCCTCCTCCACGGCGGGGATCGCGGCCAGCGGACCGGCGGTCTCGCCCATCCAGGCCGCGCCGTCCACCAGGACGTAGGCGGTCACCGTGCGGCCCAGGGCGTCCTGGTCCACCTCGATCGTGGTCCGTCTGATCACGCCGCGCTCGCGCAGCTTCCGTACGCGTTCGTGCGCCGCCCCGCTGGACAGCCCCACCGCCTTGCCGAGCGCCGCGTACGACTGCGTCGCGTCCTCCAGCAACAACCCGATCAGCGTCCTGTCGATCTCGTCCATTGCTGAATCCTATACGGTGAAATGTCGATATGACCGAATGTCGTATGGTGGTCGTCATGGACACGATCCCCACCGAGTTCGAAGCCCTCGACGAGCGTTTCGCCGGCATCGGCGGCGACGACCGGCTCGAACGCCTCCACACGGGCACCCGATGGGCCGAGGGCCCGGTCTACTTCCCGGCCGGCCGTTACCTGGTCTGGAGCGACATCCCCAACGAGCGCATGCTCCGCTGGGACGAGACGACCGGCACGGTCGGCACGTTCCGGCAGCCGTCCGGCTACACCAACGGCAACACCATCGACCGCGAGGGCCGGCTGATCTCCTGCGAGCAGGGCAACCGCCGCGTCACCCGCACCGAGCACGACGGCTCGATCACCGTCATCGCCGACCGCTGGCAGGGCAGGCGCCTCAACAGCCCCAACGACGCCGTCGTGCGCTCCGACGGCTCCGTCTGGTTCACCGACCCCCCGTACGGCATCACCAGCAACTACGAGGGCGTCGTGGCCGAGCAGGAGATCGACGGCTGCCACGTCTACCGCGCCGACCCGGTGACCGGCGAGGTGCGCATGGTGGCCGGCGACTTCGTCCGTCCCAACGGCCTGGCCTTCTCCCTCGACGAGAAGCTCCTGTACGTCGCCGACACCAGGGCCAGGCACCTGCGCGTCTTCGAGGTCGGCGAGGACGGCACGCTGTCGGGCGGCAAGGTCTTCGCCGAGGGCACCCCGGCCGACAACTTCGACGGCCTGCGCCTCGACGACACCGGCCGCGTCTGGGCCGCGGCCGGCAAGGCGCTGCTCTGCCACGACCCCGACGGCACCCTGATCGGCCGGCTCAGGCTGCCGGAGAACACGGCGAACCTGGTGTTCGGCGGACAGAAGAGGAACAGGCTGTTCATCGCCTCCTCCTCTTCGCTCTACTCCCTGATGACCAACGTCACCGGTGCCCGCCCGGTCTGGGCCCGCCGCTGACGTCCCTACTCCCACCGGAACAGCCGCACGGCCAGGCCCCCGAACACCGCCAGCCCTGCGGCCATCACCACCACGTGCAGGAGTTGGGGGGCCTGTCCGGCCCAGGTGTCCTTGAGCGCCTGGGCGAAGGGCCCGGCCACGGAGAAGTCGCTGACCTTGCGCAGCGCGTCCGGCATCATCTCGCGCGGCAGCCACATGCCCCCGACGAACATCAGCGGGAACATCACCGCCGACCCGATCCCCGAGGCCGCCTTCCCGTTGGGCGCCAGCGCCGCGATCACCAGGCCGATGGCCATCAGCGCGGCGGTGCCGAGCAGGAAGACCAGCACGAACCCGAGCCACTGCCTGGGCGCCGACGTCCCGAACGCCGCCATCCCGGCCACGATCAGCACGACCGTGGACACGGCCCCGACGGTCAGGTTGATCAGGAGCTGGACGGTCAGCAGCCGTCCCGGATGCACCGGCGTGGTGGACATGCGCCTGAGCACGCCCTGCTCCCGGTAGCCGGCCAGCACGGTGGGCAGCACGCTGAGGGCCAGCGTCAGCAGCGCGAGCAGGGTCATCAGGGCCGGCATTTGCGCATCCACCGACCGCAGCCCGGATGCGTCGGGCTTGGTCATGTCCGGCACGCTGAGCCCCAGCACCAGCAGCAGGCCGACCGGCAACCCGATGGTGAAGATCATGAACGGCCAGTCGCGCAGGTGCAGCTTGGCCTCCACGAGCAGGATCTTCGTCATGACAACTTCCTTCCGGTGAGCGCGAGGAACGCGTCGTCCAGGGTCGCCTGCTCGATGCGCAGGTCGGCGGGGATGATCTGGTGCTGGGCCAGGGCCAGCGTGACCACATGGGCGAGGTTGCCGGTGCCCGACACCGAGACCTGCCCGCCGTGCCTGACGACCTCGCGCACCTCGGGCAGCGCCAGCAGCACGGCGTCGTCCAGCGGGCCCGAGGGGCGGAACCGTACGTGCTGCTCGGCCCCCACCTGGGCGATCAGCCCCGCGGGCGTGTCGGTGGCCACCACCTTGCCCGCGTCGATGAGCGCGAGCCGGTCGCAGAGCCGCTCGGCCTCCTCCATGAAGTGCGTGACCAGCACGATCGTCACGCCCGAGTCGCGTACCTGCTCGATCAGCTCCCACGTGTCCCTGCGGGCCTGCGGGTCGAGGCCGGTGGTCAGCTCGTCGAGCACCGCCACCCGCGGCCGGCCCACCAGCGCCAGCGCGACCGACAGCCGCTGCCGCTGGCCCCCGGAGAGGTTCTTGAACGTGGCGTCGCGCTTGTGCCCGAGACCGACGTGTTCGAGCAGTTCCCTCCAGTCGGCGGGGTCGGGGTAGAAGGAGGCGTACAGGTCCAGGGCCTCCCACACCTTGATCTTCTCCGGCAGCGCGGCGCTCTGCAGTTGCATGCCGAGCACCTGGCGCAGCTCGTCCCGGTCGCGGCGTGGGTCCAGGCCCGTCACGCGTACGGTGCCGCCGTCCGATGAGCGCATGCCCGCCACGCACTCCACGGTCGTGGTCTTGCCGGCGCCGTTGGGGCCGAGGATGCCGAAGATCTCACCCTCGGCGACCTCGAAAGACACGTCGTCCACCGCGAGGTGGTTCGGATACTGCTTGCGCAGGTTCCTCACTTCGATCACCTTCATGGCATCGACGCTAGGAGTCCCGGCTTTTTCGCGGAATCGCGGTAGATGCCGGGCAAGGGTGTATCTAGGTGCAGTGTTCCCGGCGCGGATGTTGGCGCAGACTGGGAGCATGCTTCAGAGGTTCGGGCAGGTCGCGGCCCTGTACGCGCTGCTGCTGGTCGAGATCGTGCTGATCCCCTTGGCCGGCGCCATGATCACGCTGTCGTTCGCGCTCGGGATGGTCTTCTTCTTCCCGTGGCAGGCCCGGATGGTCCGGCGCACGGCCGAGAAGCACCGCGGCCTGCTGCGCGCGTGGACCGGCATCGAGATCGAGCCGCCCTACCTCCCCGAGCCGCCGCCGCCGGTCCCCATGTCCGACGGCCTCTACCGCGTCGACCGGACGCTGTACAAGTCGCCGCGCATGCCGGCCTGGAACGACCGGTTCAAGTGGCTGCTCACCGACCCGGCGACCTGGCGCGACACGCTCTGGCTGGTGCTCGACCCGATCGTCAAGGTCGGGCTGCTGCCGCTGTTCGTCGTGTTCCCGGGGCGCGGCCTGCGGCTGTACGCCCTCATGGTCCGCCTCCTGCTCGGCGCCACCTCCGCCAGCCGCCTGTCCGGCCAGCTCATCCACCTCAGGCAGGTACGCAACCTCGCCGCCGACTCCCAGGCCGCCGAGATGCGCAGGATCGAACGCGACCTGCACGACGGCACCCAGGCCCGCCTGGTGGCCATCGGCATGACGCTGGGCGCGGTCGAGCAGCTCATCGACGACAACCCGGCCGCCGCCAAGGCCCTGCTGGCCAAGACCAGGGACGCCTCGGCCGAGACCCTGACCGAGCTGCGTACCGTCATCCGCGGCATCCACCCGCCGGTGCTGGCCGAGCGCGGCCTGGCCGACGCCGTACGCGCCCTGGCCATGGACAGCCCGCTGCGCGTCACGGTGGACGTCGAGCTGCCCCAACGCCTGGAGCCCCCGGTGGAGGCGGCGGCCTACTTCGCGATCAGCGAGCTGCTCGCCAACGCCGCCCGGCACAGCGGGGCCGAGTCGGCGGCCATCGACATCAGCGTCAACGGCGCGGCCCTGCGCATCACCGTCCGCGACGACGGCATGGGCGGCGCCGACCCGGCCGCGGGCAGCGGCCTGACCGGCATCGAACGCCGCTTGGCCGCCTTCGACGGCGTGCTGGCCCTGCACAGCCCGCCCGGCGGCCCCACCGTCGTCACCCTGGACATCCCGCACGTGCTCCCCGACCAGGCCGAGCAGACCAAGCTGCCCCCCAGGAAGGCCGCCACGATCGCCGTCCTGTACGCCACGGCCTGGTGCCCGCTGTTCCCCCAGGGCCTCGTCACGGCCGTCTTCAAGGCGGCCCACATCGACGAGCGGAGCTGGTTCCTCGCCCTATACCTGCCCGAACCCCTGCAATGGCCGCTGATCGTGTTCAACATCGCCATTGGCACCATCATGTACATTGCGGCCATGCGTATCCGGCTCGTCCACAACAGAAGCCTCGTACTCGGCCGTGTCGGTGGTCTGGGGTCCTGCTGATGAAGCGGGTGCTGGTCGCCGAAGACCTCTACCTGCTCAGAGACGGCCTGGTCCACCTGTTGCAGGCGCACGGCTTCACGGTCGTCGCCGCGGTCGAGAGCGGCCCCGAGCTGCTGAAGGCGCTGCTGGAGCTGCGTCCCGACGTCTCGGTCGTCGACGTACGGCTGCCGCCCACGTTCACCGACGAGGGCCTTCAGGCCGCGCTGACCGCCCGCGCGCAGGTGCCGGGGTTGCCCGTCCTCGTGCTGTCGCAGCACGTCGAGCAGCTCTACGCCCGCGAGCTGCTGGCCGACGGTTCGGGCGGCATCGGCTACCTGCTGAAGGACCGGGTGTTCAACGCGGAGCAGTTCATCGACGCCGTGCGCAGGGTGGCCGAGGGCGGCACCGCGATGGACCCCGAGGTGATCGCCAAGCTGCTGGCCAGCAACGCCAGGAACGAGCCGCTGGCCGCGCTCACGCCGCGCGAGCGCGAGGTGCTGGAGGCCATGGCCGAGGGCCGCTCCAACGCCGCGATCTCCCAGCGGCTCTACCTGAGCGAGAGCGCCGTCGCCAAGCACACGGCCGGCATCTTCGCCAAGCTCGGCCTGGCCCCCTCCGACGACGACAACCGCCGCGTCCTCGCCGTGCTCGCGTACCTGAACAGCCGGGCCTGACGCCCTTCCGGCCCCACCAGGCTCAATGGTCACTGGCCGCCCAGTCGTGCCCGGGCTAAGCCGGAGTTGTCGGTGGGAGCGGCTATTTTCATAGAGGCACGGCGCGACGAAAGGGTGGATCCTCGTGAAGATCCGGGTTAACCGCGATGTACTGGCAGATGCGGTGGCATGGGCCGCCAGGGTCCTGCCCAGCCGCCCGGTGGTGCCCGTACTTTCCGGGTTGCTCCTGGAGGCGGGCGACGAGCTGACCCTGTCCGCCTTCGACTACGACGTCTCCGCGCGCGCCCGGGTCGACGCCGACGTGGCCGAGCCCGGCAGCGTGCTCATCCCCGGCAAGCTGCTCGCCGAGATCAGCCGCAGCCTGCCGGCCGAAGACGTCGAGATCGTCACCGAGGGTGCCGAGGCCGTGCTGACCTGCGGGAGCGCCGAGTTCGGGCTGATCACGATGCCCGTCGAGGACTTCCCGGCCCTGCCGACGATGCCTCCGAGCATCGGCGCGATCGGCGGCGGCGTGTTCGCCACCGCGGTCAGCCAGGTCGCGCCCGCGGCCAGCCGCGACGACACGCTGCCGATGCTCACCGGCGTCCGGGTCGACATCGACGGCGAGTCCGTGGCGATGGCCGCCACCGACCGCTACCGCATCGCCGCCCACGACTTCGTCTGGCGTCCGGCCGCGCCGGGCGTCGCCGTCTCGGCCATGGTGCCGGCGAAGGTGCTGGTGGAGGTGGCCAAGTCGCTGCGCGGCGGCGAGGTGTCGGTCGCGATGGGCGACGGCGTGGCCGGGTTCGAGAGCGTCGGCCGCAGCACCACCGTGCGCCTGCTCGACGAGCAGTTCATCGACTACCGGGCCAGGCTGACCTCCGATTGGTCGATCAGGGCCGACGTCGCGGTGACGCCGTTCGTCAACGCGATCAAGCGAGTGGCCCTGGTGGCCGAGCGCAACACCGCGATCCGGCTGTCGTTCTCGCAGGGCCAGGTGCTGATCCAGGCGGGCGGCGGCGACATCGGGCGCGGCACCGAGGTGGTCGGATGCGACCTGCGCGGCGACGACATCCAGATCGCCTTCCAGTCGCAGTTCCTGCTCGACGGCCTGACCGGCATCGAGACCGAGCTGGCCAGGATCAACATGGAGTCACCGACCAGGCCCGCCCTCATCCAGGACGTCCCGGGCGACGCCCAGCCCGCCTTCCGCTACCTGGTCATGTCGCTGCGCCTGACCTGAGCCGTCATCCCGCCGCGCCCGTCTGCCGCTCGGCGACCAGCTTGAAGACCCTCTTGAACTCCGCGTACGCCTGCTCGCCCACGGCCTGTGCGTGCGCGGCCTCCATCTCGGCGATGATGGCGTCCGACCTGGTCATGTGGTCCAGCGCCTTCTCCGTGGGCACGATCAGCTTGGCCCGGCGGTCGGCCGGGTCGGGCTGCCGTTCCACGTAGCCGAGCGCGACCAGCTCGTCCACCAGCGTGCCGATCACCTGCTTGTGCTGCCCCGACTGCGCCGCCAGGTCGGTCGCCCTGCTGCCCTCCTCGTCCAGGTAGGCCAGCACCGCCCCGTGCCGCGGCCGCAGACCCGGATGCCCCTGCTCGGCCAGCTTGGCGAAGAGCTCGCCCTGCAGGGCGAAGAGCGTGCGCCCCGCCAGGACACCGAGGTCTGGTTCGTCCTGCTTGCGATGACTCCTGCGCACGTGTCGGCCCTCCATTTAGTCACTGATTTTGACTGTCACTGATTCTTACTATATTGTCGTGGCATGACGACGACGGTTGAACTCACCAGATTCAGAGTGTCCCCGGAGCGTGCCGACCAGTTGCTGGCGGCCCGCCCGGACATGCTCGCCGACTTCGCGGCCGACCGCGCCGGCTTCCTCGGCGCCAGGCTCGTCCGCCTGTCCGACGACGAATGGCTGGACATCGTCGACTGGCGCTCGGGCGACGATTTCGCCGCCTCCCGCGCCAAGGGGGCGAACCTGCCGGGCATCCAGAAGTTCTTCGACCTGATCGACGAGTTGAGCTCCGCAGAAGAGGGGACATTGCGATGACCATCCTGATCACCGGTGCCACCGGCACCGTCTCCGGCGCCGTGCTGAGGTCCCTCGGCGACCTGACCGACGTGCGCGTCCTGGTGCGCGACGCGGCCAAGGCTCCCGCGGGCGTCGAAGTGGCCGTCGGCGACCTCGACGATCCCGCCACGCTCGACGCGGCCTTCGCGGGCGTCGACACCTTGTGGCTGTTGACCGCCATGGGCCCCCAGGCGCCCCACGCGAGCATGAACGCCCTCTGGGCGGCCAGGAAGGCAGGGGTGCGTCACGTCGTGCGCCTGTCGGCCATCGGGGCCGCCCACGACGCCCCCACCCGCAACGGCCGCCTGCACGCCCTGTCCGACGTCGAGCTGGCCGCCTCGGGCCTCGACTGGACCGTCATCCGCCCGGCCTTCTTCATGCAGAACCTGCTGGGCTCGGTCAACGGCGACACCCTCTACGGCGGCACGGGGGAGGGCAGGATCGGGTTGATCGACGTCCGCGACATCGGCGACTTCGCCGCCGCGGTGCTGCGCGACCCGGCGTCGCACAAGGGCCGCACCTACACGCTCACGGGCCCGGCCAGCATCTCGCTGGGGGAGGCGGCCACCGCCCTGACCGAGGTCTACGGCACGCCGATCGCCTACCAGCCCGTGACGCCCGACGACGCCTACCGCTCGATGCTCGACGCCGGCCTGCGCGAGTGGGACGCGGCCGTCACCAGGGAGTACCTCAACGCGTACTCCGGGAACTGGGGCGACCTCACGACGACGGCCTTCACCGACGTGACGGGACGCCCGGGCCGGTCCTTCACCGAGTTCGCGAAGGACCATGCGGCCGAGCTGCGTCCCGCCGCCTGACAGCCGGTCAGGCGTCGGTGAGGGCGATGAGGATGTGCTCCATGCACGCGTGCCCGGCCCGCTCGGCCGCGGTGGCGTCCCCGGCGGCGATGGCACGGGCGATGGCGTCGTGCGGGATGTAGCTCTTGTTGAACGACGTGCCCGCGGCCGTGATGCTGGCCCGCAGGGCAGCCGAGAAGTCCTCGTAGAGGTCGATGAGCACGAGGTTGTGGGTGGCGTGCGCGACCGCCATGTGGAAGGCGAGGTCGGCCTCGACGAAGAAGTCGGGGTCGTCCAGCTCCCAGGCGCGGTCGCGTTCGGCCAGCGCGGCCTCGATGCGGCGGATGTCCTCGTCGGTGCGGCGGGTCGCGGCCAGCCGGGCGGACTCGACCTCCAGCGCGCGCCGCACCTCAAGGATCTCCAGCTGCTCGGCCTGGCGCAGCCGGCGCAGCATCGCCCCCGACAGCTCACTGGTCGCCCGGACGTAAGTGCCGTCCCCCTGACGGCACTCCAGCAGCCCGGCGTGCGTCAACGCACGTACGGCCTCGCGAACGGTGTTGCGCCCCACCCCGAGCTGCTCGGCGAGCACCGTCTCGGTGGGGATCTTGCCGTTCATCTGCCACGACCCTGAGGTGATCTGCTCCTTGAGCTGATCGATCACCTGGTCGACGAGCGAAGCCCGCTGCGCCGTACGCAGACTCACAGTCCGCCTCCTCCGGGGAAACCAATCATCCTATGAGTCAATGACTGGTAGACCCTAATTATTCCAGACTCAAAAGTCCAAATCTGGAGCTCCCGGAGGTTCAGTGCGCGACCGTGGCGTCTACCGTCACCCCTGCCAATGCCGAGCGAACTCCGGCAGCTTCAAGGGCTTTACGATATGCCGCGGTCTGCTGTGCTCTCGCCCCGACCCTGCCGTAGAGGTCACCCAGCTCGCGCCAGCAGCGGGCGGCCTGCCTGTCGGACCCGAACACCGGACGGTCGAGCGAGTCGAGCATCTCGTGCGCGGTGCGGAGCTGCGTCGTGGCACTGCCGTCGAGGTCGAGCGCGACGGTGGCGAGCAGAAGGTTAGCCTCGGCCGGCGTGGTGCCCGAACCGTCGTGGGCCAGCCCCAGCGCCGTGGTGGCCAGCTCGGCGGCGCCCGTCTGGTCGCCCGCCCGCAGCCGGACCCGCGCGTGCGCGATCAGGCTCTCGCCGTGCTCACGGACGCTGCCGGGAGAGGCGGCGAAGGCGCGCGACGCGGCGGCGGCCAGCCGCTCGGCCTCGTCGAGGGGCGCGGTGACCAGCCTGGACCAGTGCATGGCCGCCCGCGCGAGCTGAAGCGCGAGCCGGGCCTGACGGCCCGCCATGATGGCGTCGTCGGCCAGGCGCACGGCCAGCGCGGAGTCCTCCCCGGCGGCGGCGGCGGAACTCGCCTGCCACAGCGCGTGGATTTCCTCGGAACGGTCCATAACTTCAGGAACGCCGCTGTTGTCCAGCACCCTCTTGACGTACTCGAGCTCGGGGGAGTCGCCCTGACGCTCGCTGCGCGCCTCGACCAGAGCGGTGGCCAGGTCGACCGCGATCTCGCCCTGCGAGATGGACAGCCGCTCGGCCTGCTCCAGCGCGGACGCGGCAAGGTCACGGGCCCTCAACCGGTCGCCGGCCCGCTGGTAGCAGCGGCTCAGCGCGATCGTGAGCGGCAGGTCGGCCAGGCGCTCGGGATGCGCGGCGGCCTCCCTGCGCAGCCGCTCGAACGCCTCGACGGCCTGCCCGAGACGCCCCTGCACCTCCAGCGCACGGGCCCGGCCGAACCGGGCGTGCGCGGTGAGCATGGCGTTCTCCTCGTCGGCGGCCTTCACGATCTCCGTGAAACGGTCGGCCGCAACCGCGGGGTCGCCGTGCTGCAGCTCCAGCTCGGCATGGCGGAGACCCAGCTCGGTGTCGATGCGCTGCCTCGGCTCGATGCCGTGCAGGAGGAACTCGGTGGTGCATCCCAGCCGCTCGGCGAGGAGGCGGGCCACGACAGGAGTCGGCGTACGCTTGCCCGACTCGATGAGCGAGACATAACTGTCAGACAGGTCGGGTCCGGCCAACTGGGCCTGGGACATCCGCCTGTTCAGCCGCAGTCCACGGACGCGGTCACCGATGGTTCCCTGACTCGGCATCTCATCTCTCAAGGCGGGGAAGGGTCAACAACACGCAATGATTGCATGAAGTGGCCGAATCTGGTATCCCCGCGTGAAGAATTTGCCACGTCGAGATTAATCGTCGCTCTCGTCCTTGCTGGGAAAAAGCATCTGGCAGACCTCCAGGTAGAGGGTCTCCGGATACGGAATGTACTCGACCGTTGACAGAGCCTGGTCCTGACCAGCGGACTCGAGGATGAACTCGCCGTAACCGAGCATGCGCCCCAGGAGAGATCGCTGGAAGCTCATGTCGGTGACCTTGCCGAGCGGCATCATCGCGACCTTGCGCGTGATCAACCCTGTGGTGAGCAACATGCGCTTGGACGTCACCACAAAGTAATCGACCGACCACTCCGCGACTTTCCATACGAAGCGGACGAGCAGCAGCAGCCACAGCCACCACACCACGACGAGCGCGGTGCCGCCGGACTCCCCACCACCGAAGAACTTGCTGAGGAGCCCGGCGACGACCAGGCCGCCGAAGACCTCGGCGACCGGACGCAGAAGTACGGCGGGATGACGCCGCACCATGATGACCTGTTGTTCGTTGGGGAGGAGGTAGCGGTTGACCGACGACGGAGCAGAGTCCCCGTGGGTCACCAGTCTCATGCGAGATTGTTCACAAATTGGGCCAGAGAGTCGGCCGCGTTGAACACCGTGTCGAACGCTCCCTTCACCGCGTCTGCGGCATCAGCTGGTCGCGCGAACAGGTAGTACGCCACAAACGCGATACCACCGTATGTGAGGACTTTTTTGACCTGCACTGTCGCCTCCGTGCCACTAACCCACTCCACCCGCCGTATACATTACCCACCCGCTAGCCGGGGTAAAGGTAACTTGGCGGGTTAGTTTTGATCTTGCTTAGCCACGTTCGCTGGCGACCAGCGCCAGGACGTGAAGGTGCTTCCGGGCGATGCGTTCCACAAGGCTCGGATGCGCATAACCGGTGACTTCCAGCGCGCCGTAGTGCGCTGCTTCCACACAGCGCGTTACGGTGGTCGAGGAATGCACGCCGGCGAACTCGTCGCGAAGTGCGGCCTCCACCTCCGCGTACGGAGTCGGGTCCGCCTCGGTGTGCTCGCTCATGCGCCCTCCTGTGCCGGTCGCATGAGACGGGGCACTGCTGTTGCCGGGTGCTCGCTCATTCACGAGGACCCCTTGGCACCGGGCATGTCGCTCATCGTGCTTCCCCCACGCGCATGCGGAAGTTCCCTTCCTGTCTCTTCGTACCCACCCAACCACAGTATGTAACGAAGTGACGACCCAGCGTAAGGAGAAGGGGAGCCGATGGAAGGGTCAGACCACGCCGTAGAGGCGGTCGCCGGCGTCGCCGAGCCCGGGGACGATGTAGCCGTTCTCGTTGAGCCGCTCGTCGAGGGCGGCGGTGACCACGCGGATGGGCTTGCCGGAGTTGGCGAACACCTTGTCCATGTACGCCAGGCCCTCGGGGGCGGCCAGCAGGCAGATGGCGGTGACGTCGACCGCGCCCCGGTCGAACAGGAACTGCACGGCCGCGGCGAGCGTGCCGCCGGTGGCGAGCATCGGGTCGACGACGAAGCACTGACGCCCGGACAGGTCGTCGGGCAGGCGGGTGGCGTACGTCTCGGCCTGGAGGGTGGACTCGTTGCGGATCATCCCGAGGAAGCCGACCTCGGCGGTGGGCAGCAGCCGCGTCATGCCGTCGAGCATGCCGAGCCCGGCGCGCAGGATGGGCACGACCAGCGGCTGCGGCTTGGCCAGGCGCACGCCGTGGGCGGGGGAGACCGGGGTCTGGACGGTGACGTCGGTGACCCGTACGTCGCGCGTCGCCTCGTACGCCAGCAGCGTCACCAGCTCGTCCGCGAGCCTGCGGAAGGTCGGCGAGTCGGTGCGGACATCGCGCAGCGTGGTGAGCTTGTGGGCCACGAGCGGATGGTCGACGACGAGGGTTTCCATAGAGGCCAACGGTATCCGGTGGACGGAGTGGTGGCACCTCGGGCCTTTGGTTTTGATCACAATTTGGTCGGAGAGGCACACGCCGCGTGGCCTGTTCTGGAACGATTGGGGTCTGGTGCGAACCTGTCGTGTCAGAGGCTCGGGTGGGGATGGCGATGACAGACGAAGATGCGCTCGACTTCGCCATCGTGATTTATCGCGAGGACGAGCGGTGGCACGCGGAGTTGTTGCCCGTCACGCTCACGTCCGACCTCCAGGGCCTGATCCAGGCCCTCAGGCAGCAGCCGAGCGAGAGCGGCACGATCGGCCTGGTCGCGGTCGGCGACGAGTTCTTCGTGGCGCTGCGCGTCCTCGGTGACCGGGTCGACGTCTTCCTGTCCGACATCGCCGCCTCCTGGGACTTCCCGCTCGCCCGCCAGGTGCTGCACTACCTCGACGTGCCGGTCCCCGACGAGGAGGAGCTCGACGAGATCCTCCAGGACGAGGAGACCGTGCTGCCGGCGGGAGATCTGTCGATCTTCGCCGATCTCGGGTTGGACGAGATGGAGCTGGGCATCCTCTCCGGCGACATCGATCTCCTCCCCGAAGATGTGCTGTCCAGCATCGCCGCGCGGCTCGGCTTCTCCGAGCCGTTCGAGCGTGCCATCGAAACGGTCTTCGGCTGACCCCCCTGGAGTGCGGGCATGGCGTCCAACACCTTCTCTGCGGCTTTTGTCAGGACTTCCGACGGCTGGACCGGTGCAGAGGTCGACCTGCGCCACGCGGAGATCGTCGACGACTTCGGCGACGCCGTCATCGAGGCCCTGGGCCTGACGGGCGACGAGCTGGCCCTGCTCTGCGTCGAGGTCGAGGACGAATGGTTCGCCATCGCCCGCTACCGCGGCGAGGACGAGCCCCGGGTGTTCCTGTCGGACGTGCACGCGATCACCTCCAACGGCATGGGGGAGCTGTTCGCCGAGTTCGCCGGCGTGGCCCCCGACAAGGAGGGCAACGGCCTCGGCATCCGTCCCGCCGGTGACTTCGAGCTGCTCAGCGATCTCGGCGTGAGCTCGGAGGAGCTGCTGGAGCTGAGCATGGAGGAGGGCCTGCTGCCCGCCGACGTCCTCTCGGTGATCGCCGAACGGCTGTCGTTCGCCGACGAGCTCGACCGGTTGCGTTGACCCACGAGAAAGTGACCCACGAGGAAGCGGCCCACGAGGAAGCGATGCGCCTGGCCCTGGCCGAGGCCGTCGCGGCCGGGGGCAGGGGCGAGATCCCCGTCGGCGCCGTCGTGCTCGGGCCGCTCGGCGAGGTGCTGGCCGCGGCGGGCAACGATCGCGAGTCCGCCGCCGATCCCACCGCGCACGCCGAGGTGCTCGCGCTCAGGCGGGCCGCCGCGCTGCGCGGGCAGTGGCGGCTGGCCGGCTGCACGCTGGTGGTCACCCTGGAGCCCTGCACGATGTGCGCGGGCGCGGCCGTGCTCGCCCGGGTCGACCGGATCGTGTACGGCGCCGTGGACGAGAAGGGCGGCGCCGTGGGCTCGCTCTGGGACGTCGTACGTGACCGGAGACTCAACCACCGGCCCGAGGTCGTCATGGGTGTCTTGGCCGAAGAGTGCTCCGCTGTCCTTAAGGAGTTCTTCGCCACTCGCAGAATCCGGTAAGCTCGTCCGCGGTGGTGTCGCCTAGTGGCCGAGGGCGCACGCCTCGAAAGCGTGTGATGGGGCAACTCATCCGTGGGTTCAAATCCCACCACCACCGCCATCGGGCCTCCGACGACCTCGGAGGCCCTTTTCTTTTGCCCTCAGGGTTGCTGGGTGGGCCCGTCGGACGGCGGGTTCAGGTTGAGCTGGATGTCGGGCGGGCTGTCCTCGACGACCTGCGTCTGGACCGTCTCGCCGGCGCGGGACTCCGGGCGGCCGTCGTCGGTCAGGACGAAGAACAGGGCGCCGCAGGCGCTGAGGAGCAACAGCGGCAGCCCGATCGCCAGCAACACGATCAGGTTGCGATTGTCGATGGGCCCCGGCTCCTCGAAGTACTCCTGGACCGGCTGGTGGGAGTAGTGCGGCGGGCCGTATCCGGGTGGCGGCCACGGCCCATGTGGCGGTGGATACGACACGGCATTCTCCAAAGGATGTCGAAAGACGCGGGCGTGACGCACGGCACGTCGATCAGGTTGACACATGAAAAAGGGAGCCGCGAATGACGGCTCCCTTTTCCGGCGCGTTTCAGCTGGGCAGATCCAGGACTCTGGCGTGCAGGATCGACCGTTGGTGCAGGGCCGCGCGCAGGGCCCGGTGGAGGCCGTCCTCCAGATAGAGCTCGCCCTTCCACTGCACCACGTGCGGGAACAGGTCGCCGTAGAAGGTGGAGTCGGCGGCGAGCAGCGAATGCAGGTCCAGCATGGCCTTCGTGGTGATCAACGAGTCGAGTCGGACCTGCCTGGGAGGGATCTGCGCCCACTCTCGGTTCGTCAGACCGTGTTCGGGATAAGGGCGTCCGTCGCCGACGAGCTTGAAGATCACCCACCTCATTTTAGGAGAGAATTCGACCCCGTGCGTTCTCCGGGGCTATCGGCCCAGCTCAGACTGTTCACAGTCGCCGGGCCGACCGTTTTGGTAGCCGCGCTGGAAGGCGTTGACGCGTTGCTCGGACGAGCCGTGCGTAAACGATTCGGGATCGATTCTGCCGCTCGTGCGTTGCTGGATTCTGTCGTCGCCCACGGCGGCCGCGGCGTCCAGGGCCTCGGCGATTTCCGACTGGGTGAAGGGCTTTTCGTAGAAGCCCGTCTTGACCGCGTTCTGCGCCCAGACGCCGGCGTAGCAGTCGGCCTGGAGCTCGACGGGGACCGAACTGCCGGTGTCGGACTGGAGGGCGCCGCGCAGGTCCTGGACGTGGTGGCCGTATTCGTGGGCGATCACGTAAGCCTGGGCGAAGGGGCCGCCCTTGGCGCCGAACTGGCTGTGGAGCTGGTCGAAGAAGCTCAGGTCGAGGTAGACGCGCTGGTCACTGGGGCAGTAGAACGGGCCGACGGCGGAGCTGGCCGCGCCGCAGCCGGTACGGAGGCTGCCGGAGTACAGGACCGTCTTCGACGTCCGGTAGCCGGAGATCTCCTGCTTCCAGTAGTCCTGGATGCTGTTGACCACGCCCACGACGCGGCACTTCTCCGACTGGTCGGCGTCCTTGCCCGTCTTGCACTCCTGGGAGAGCTTGGCCGGAGGCTGCTTCTGCGCGGGCTCGCCGTCGCCACCGCCGCCGCCCAGGTTGTTGAGCACGAACACCAGCACTAAGGCGATCAGGCCGACGATCCCGCCGCCCCCGAGGACCATGCCGCCGGGGAAGCCGCCGCCCGAGAACCCACCGCCACCGCGACCACCGACGTCCTCGACCTGCGACGAATCGAGGTTGACGTCGTCCTTGAAATCCATATCTGACGTCCCTTCTGGGGTGCTGCCCGCTACAGAGCTTCCCCAACTGGCCGCCTAGATGCCATTCGAGAAGGTGTCACATCTCTCCGGGACGCCGGTGTCGTACCCGACGCCGAACCACTTCTCGCGTTGCTGCGAGGTGCCGTGGGTGAAGGCGTCGGGGGTGACTCTGCCCTGGGAGCGGCGCTGGATGCTGTCGTCGCCGACCGCCGCGGCGGCGTCGAGGGCCTGGTTGATGTCGGCCTGGGTGAAAGGTTCGCGGTAGAAGCCGGTCTTGACCGCGTTGTGCGCCCAGACGCCGGCATAGCAGTCGGCCTGAAGTTCCAGGCGCACGGACGCGCTGTTGGCGCCCGGCCTGCTGTTGTTGCCGACCTTGTCCATGGTGCCGAGCAGGTTCTGGACGTGGTGGCCGTACTCGTGGGCGACCACGTACGCCTGGGCGAACGGGCCGCCCTCGGCGCCGAAGTCGCGCTGGAGGGTGTCGAAGAAGGCCAGGTCCAGGTAGACCTTGCGGTCGCTCGGGCAGTAGAACGGGCCCACGGCCGAGTCGGCCGGGCCGCAGCCGGTGTTCACGGCCCGCGAGAACAGCACGGTCTTGGCCGGCGTGTACTCCTTGTCGCGCTCCTTGAACGCCTGCCGCCAGTAGGACTGGATGCTGTTCACCGTGCCGACGATCCGGCAGTCCTCCGCCTGGTCGGCGTCGGCGCCCGTACGGCAGCGTTCGGCGAGGTTGCCGCTGGGGGAGAGCTGGCCGGGGGCGCTCGGGTAGCGTCCGCCGCCCTGCTCGCCGCCCTCGTCGCCGCGGAAGGGCGAGGGGGCGAGCTTGAACAGGAACAGCCCGGCCACGGCCAGGACCAGCAGCAGGCAGCCGCCGCCACGGCCGCCGATGGGCAACATGCAGCCGCCGCCCGGCATCCCGCCCCAGCCACCGCCGCCGCCGCGGCCGGGCTGGGAGCCGGAGGCCCGGACGTCCTCGACCTGTGAGGGGTCGAGTGGGGTGTCATCGTCGAACTGCATACCCTGCTTCATCCCCCGTAGTCAGGTGATTACGCAGAGCAATATGTGCGAGCATGATTTTTCCGCATTTGTCGGTTAATCTGCCGTCATGACGGGTGGGTTGATCGGGATCGCGCTGGTGTCCCTGGGCATGGTTCTGACGCCGGGGCCGAACATGATCTATCTGGTGTCCCGCTCGATCAGCCAGGGGCCCCGCGCCGGGCTGATCTCGCTCGTCGGCGTCGCGCTGGGGTTCATGACGTACCTGACGGCGACGTGCCTCGGACTGACGGCCGTGTTCGCGTACGTGCCGGTGGCCTACACGGCGCTGAAGCTGGCCGGGGCCGCGTACCTGCTCTGGATGGCCTGGAACGCGATCAGGCCGGGCGGCGCGTCGGTCTTCCAGCCACGGGAGCTGGAGGTCGAGCGGCCGCGGAAGCTGTTCGCCATGGGCTTGCTCACCTGCCTGCTGAATCCCAAGATCGCGATCCTGTACCTGTCGCTGCTCCCACAGTTCATCGACCCGGCCTTGGGTCACGTGCTGCTGCAGAGCCTCGCGCTCGGCTCGGTGCAGATCGCGATCGGCACGCTCGTCAACGCGCTGATCGCGGTTTCGGCCGGCGGCCTCGCCGCCTTCCTCGCCCGTCGTCCGGTGTGGCTGCGGGTGCAGCGGTACGCGATGGGCACGGTGCTCGGCGTCTTCGCCGTACGCATGGTCGCCGACCGCTCGAAGGCCCTCGTGCCGGCCTGACGGGCTCTACCGGCTCACCTGGGCCCTGAAGCGTTCGTGGGCCGCCTGCTTGGAGATGCCCATGGCCTCGCCGATCTCCGTCCAGGAGGCGCCGTTCTCGCGCGCTCCGGCGACGGCCTGGTCGAGCAGCGTGCGCTGCCAGCTCTCCACCTGGGACAGCAGGGTGAGCGCGGCCAGCGGACGATCGGCGGAGAGCTTCACGACCTGCTCGCACAGCAGGTTCGACTTGGTCACCAGCCAGGCGGGCGGGGCGGCGGCGAGCAGCGGCGGCGTGTGCCTGCTCCACCACCGGTACTCCGCCTCCTTGGCCCCCTCGGGCGTCGCCGGATACCGCCGCCGATCGGCCCACCCGCACGAACATGCGGCCTGGTATCCGACGTACGTCCTGGTGAAGGCGCTGGACGTCGAGGCCAGCTCCCCGTCGGGCAGGACGGGCGCGGCGAAGCCCTCGTGGCCGGGAAGATCGGCGATGCTCAAGGTCATGACCGTCAAGATATCCTGACGAATTCCGTTCTTGCCACCCGTTCCGAGGATCGCGTCATTCCGTCCAGGTTTCCTCGGCGCGGACGACCCGGGCGGCCTCGTGGGGTTCGGCGTCCCGGACGTGGCGACGCCCGTCCTCGGTGTGGAGCACCGTCACGATGCCCGAGGCCAGCACCCGGCCCTCGTGGACGTCACGCAGGTGCACGATCCTGCCCGTCCGAAGGTGTCCGTCCGGCGGGCGGCCGTCGGCGGTCCACGTCTCCCAGCGCCACATCCGGTAGGTCTCGCCCGGGTTCCGGTCCGAATCCACGGAAGCCGGGAAGGCGGGCACGTGATCGGGGTTCAGCGCACGTGAGACCGGATCCTGCTGAAGCAGGCTGAACTTGCGGGCGATCGGATCGGCGCCGAGATGATCCTGCGCCGGGGCCGTCCACGACACGCTTTCCTGCGGGGACCTGAACCTGTCCTGCCGCATCGCCGCCCACTGCCCGGCCTCCGTGACGGGAACGGGCACCCGGCGGTGCTCCAGCGCGGCTCCGGCCGGTTCCTTCGGCCTCATGTGCACGAGCGGGTCGAAGACATCCCGGATCGGCCAGAACCGGAACACCCAGCGCAGCATGTTCACGCTGTGGACGTGCACGGTCAGGCCGTACTCGAACCAGGGCGGACCGATCAGGAAATCACCGCCATTGCCGTCCAACACCCCCATCTGAACGACTCCGGTCGCGGCCGTGAAGCCCGTCTGCTCGATCGCTCTCCAGTCGGGCCCCGGCTCCGGCGGCTCGACGTCCCATGCCTCCAGGCGGACGGTCACCGTCTCGTGGGTGGCCTCCGACTCGTCGTCGCTGAACTCCGGGATCTCGGTGCCGCCGTACAGGCAGAGCCTTCCGTAGAACAGGCGGAGCTCTTCATCGAGGTGGCGAAGCATGCGGGCCACGGGTGTGTCCTTCGGGTCGGGGATGCCGGAGCGCTTGATCACGCCGGGCTGGATCAGCGTAAAGAAGGCCGTCCGGCTTGGGGGACCGCTCTTTACCCACGCGAAGTGCGACCTCCGGCCTGCAGGGGATTGGACTCCAGACACTTGTCGCGGGCCGTCGCGCGAGGCAAGCCCGCCACCTGGCCGCAGTGCCAGCACAGGGAAGGAAGAAATGTCATGTCACTCGCGGGAATCCTTCCCGGCCGACTCGGGTTCGGCACGGCTCCCCTCGGCAACATGTTCCGCGCGATCCCCGAGGAAGAGGTGCACGCCACCTTGGAGGCCGCCTGGGACCACGGCATCCGCTACTACGACACCGCCCCCTTCTACGGGGCCGGCCTGGCCGAGTCCCGGCTCGGCACGCTGCTGTCCGGCAAGCCCCGCGACTCCTACGTCCTGTCGACGAAGGTGGGCCGCGTCATCCTCGACGAGGTGGAGAGCGGCGACCGGGAACTGGGCGAGAAGGGCGGCTGTTCGAGCACGGCCGCCCGAACCGGATGCTCGACGAATGGACCGCTCCCGCCACCGAACGTTCGATCGAGGACAGCCTCAAGCGCCTGGGCGTCGACCGGCTGGACATCGTCTGGGTGCACGACATCGCCCAGGACTTCCACGGCGACGTGTGGCTGCAGAAGTTCGAGGAGGCCCGTACCGGGGCGTTCCGGGTGCTGGCCCGGCTGCGCGACGAAGGCGTGATCCGGGGCTGGGGCCTGGGCGTCAACCGCACCGAGCCGATCGAGCTGACCCTCGCCCTGGACGAGCCCCAGCCCGACGGCTTCCTGCTCGCCGGCCGCTACACGCTCCTCGACCACCAGCACGCCCTGCAACGGCTGCTGCCCATGGCCGAGGAGCAGGACGTCAGCATGGTCGTCGGCGGGCCCTACAGCTCCGGCGTCCTCGCCGGCGGCACCCATTTCGAGTACCAGCAGGCGCCACCGGAGATCGTCGAGCGCGTCGGCCAGATCAAGGCCCTCGCCGAGCGGTACGGCGTCAGCATCAAGGCGGCCGCCCTGCAGTTCTCCCTCGCCCATCCGGTGGCCGTGGCCGCGGTACCAGGGGCCACCCGTCCCAGCCGGATCGCCGAGGACGTCGCCGCGCTGAACGAGACCGTGCCCGCCGCGTTCTGGGAGGAACTGCGCGCCCTCGGCCTGGTCAGCCCGGCCGCCCCGCTCCCCGGCGGCGCCTGACCTCGCCCGTGCCGCCACGACCACCAGGAGAACGACCACCAGGAGAACGACCATGGCAACGACCTCGGTCAGCCGCGTCCTGCCCGCCTCCCCGGAGCGGGTATGGGATCTCATCGGAGGGTTCCACGCCCTGCCCGACTGGCTTCCGTACATCCCCGAGAGCACCATGCTCGAAGGCGGCCGCGTCCGCCGGCTGACCAACCCGGACGGCGAAGTGATCGTCGAACGCCTCATGGACTTCAGCGAGGCGGAGCGCCACTACACCTACGCCATCGTCGAAGCGCCCTTCCCCGTCACCGGCTACCTCTCCACCCTGCGCGTCCACGCCGTTCCCGGGCGCGAGGACGCCTCCGAGGTGCAGTGGTCGGGATGCTTCACGCCGGTGGGGGTGAGCGAGGGCGAGGCGGTCGGCCTGTTCACCACCATCTTCCGCGACGGCCTCGAAGCCCTGCACAACGTCCTGGCCACCTGAGTCAGCGCCCGGGCCGCCTGGCGACCAGCACCTCGGTGGTCAGTCGCTGCTCCCACCGGCCTGTGGGATTGTCGTCGAGGAGCGCTTGTCGCAGTGCCTTGACGAAGGCGGGCAGACGGTCGCCGAGGCGGGCGGGCGAGCTGTAGGAGTAGGAGAGCTGGAGGCCGATCAGTCCGTCCACATCCCAGGTCAGCCTTCGGGTGAACACCTGGGATCCCAGGATGCTGAAGGGGGAGTCGGCCAGGACGTCGTCGTGGTGCTCGCCGGTGGCGTGGAAGGAGTTGGCGGCGGTGTGGATGTCGAGCCCGAACTCCTCGCAGACCCGCCTCTCGACCGGCTGCCACGGTTGCGCGTCCGGCTGCCACGGCCCTCCCGGTCGCCGCGCCGGGCCGACAAGCGCCACCGCGCCGCCGGGCGGCAGCAGCTCGTCCAGGTCCACCAGTACGGACCTGCGGTCCATCCAATGGAACGACCGGCCCATCACCACGTGCTCGAACGGCGGCAACGCGCGCAGTACGGTCGAATCGCCGTGCAGCCAGGTGATATTGGTGACCCCCTTGGCCCGCCGTCTGCCCTCCGCGAGCATTTCCAGCGACGGGTCCACGGCGACTACCGCCTTCATCCGGCGGGCCAAGGGGATCGCGATGGTCCCGGGGCCACAGCCGAGATCCAGGACGCGCCCGTCCGTCCCGAGCGTTGTCGCCAGGTGCTCCGTCGTCGCCGGGCCGTGGTCCGGGCGGTATCTGGCGTAGTACGGCGCAGCGCTTCCGAACAGGTCCTCCATGAACGGAACCATAGAAGAACACCAGAACCTCGAAGCCGCCCCCCCCAACCGGGGCCGGAAAGTCGGAAGGGGTGTGCCGTGATCACGGCACACCCCTTCCGAACTGGCGGAGGATAGGGGATTTGAACCCCTGAAAGGTTGCCCTTTACACGCTTTCCAAGCGTGCGCCCTCGGCCACTAGGCGAATCCTCCGCCGACGAGCTTACCGGACTTCCAGCACTGTGGTGACCGCGATTTTTCCGGGACGCTCTTGGCCCGAACCGTGGAGCGAGCACTGCTGAGGCCGGTTAGACTGTCCAGGGACCCCTCGCGCGGCGTCATCCTGTGAACCTCCCCAGGGCCGGAAGGCAGCAAGGATAAGCGGGCTCTGGCGGGTGTGCGGGGGGTCTCTTCGTTGAGAGCCCCCTCGCAGGCGGGATGGTCGCATGAGCCTTGCGCTTTACCGCAGGTATCGACCCGGGACCTTCGCCGAGGTCAAGGGTCAGGAACACGTCACAGATCCGCTGCGGCAGGCGTTGCGTACGGGCCGCATCAACCACGCTTACCTGTTCAGCGGCCCCCGTGGATGCGGCAAGACCTCCAGCGCGCGGATTCTCGCCCGCTCTCTCAACTGCGAGCAGGGCCCGACGCCCGACCCCTGCGGCACCTGCGAGTCGTGTGTCGCGCTCGCCCCGACCGGCCCCGGCCACCTCGACGTCATCGAGATCGACGCGGCCTCCCACGGTGGCGTCGACGACGCCCGTGACCTGCGCGAACGCGCCTTCTTCGCGCCCGTGTCGGCGCGCTACAAGATCTACATCATCGACGAGGCGCACATGGTGACCCGCGAGGGTTTCAACGCGCTGCTCAAGCTCGTCGAGGAGCCTCCGCCGCACCTGAAGTTCATCTTCGCGACGACCGAGCCGGAAAAGGTCATCGGCACCATCAAGTCGCGTACGCACCACTATCCGTTCAGGCTGATGCCGCCGGCGACGCTCAAGGTTTTGATGGAGGAGATCCTCACCTCCGAGGGCGTGCCCTTCGAGCCGCCCGCCCTGCCGCTGGTCGTACGCGCGGGCGCCGGCTCGGCACGTGACTCGCTCTCCATCCTCGACCAGCTCCTCGCCGGGGCCGAGGAGGACGGCATCACCTACGCCAAGGCCGTCTCCCTGCTCGGCTACACCGACGGCGACCTGCTCGACGAGGTCGTCAACGCGTTCGCCGCGCGTGACGGCGGCCAGGTGTTCCAGGCGGTCAACCGGGTGATCGAGGGCGGCCACGACCCGCGCCGCTTCGCCTCCGACCTGCTGGAGCGCTTCCGCGACCTGGTGATCCTGGCCAATGTGCCCGAGGCGGCGTCGAGCGGGCTGCTCGACCGTCCCGCCGACGAGCTGGAGCGGCTGGTGCGGCAGGCGTCCTCGATGGGACCCGCCGAGCTCACCCGCGCGGCCGAGATCTTCAACGCGGGGCTCACCGAGATGCGTGGCGCCACCTCGCCGCGCCTGCTGCTCGAACTCATGTGCGCGCGCGTCCTGCTGCCGGGCGCCTCGCAGGGTGAGGCGTCCCTGCTCGCCCGGCTCGAACGCCTGGAGCGCGGCGGCACGGTCGCCCAGATGGCCTCCAGGGCGGGCGCGGTGACGATCCCGCGTCCGGCGGCTTCAGGCGGCCATGACGTGCCCGTTCCCGCCGTCGCTCCTCCGGCCGTCCCGGTCGCCGCGCCCGTGGCCGCCGGTCACGACGCGGTGGCTCAGGAGCCCGCGACGCCCGTCGACGGTCCCGCGCCTGTGAGCGGAGGGGCCGACGACTGGCCCGAGCCCGTACGTCCCGGCTCGGCGGCGGCTCAGGTCTCCGGCGCGCCCGCACCGGCCCCCACCGCTCCGGCTGCGGCTCCGGTCGCGTCCGGCCCGGTCGCGGGCGGGGCGGGCGGCATGCAGCAGCAGTGGCCCGCCGTGCTGGCCGCGCTCAAGCAGCGCAGCATCGTGGTCTGGGCCAACGTCAGCACGAACGCCCAGGTCGTAGGCGTCGAAGGCAACCTGGTCACGCTCGGGTTCAGCCAGGTCGGCGCGATGAAGAACTTCACGGGCGGCGGCAAGGACGCCGTCGTGGCGACCGCGCTCGGCGACGTGCTCGGCGGCACCTGGCGGGTCGAGGCGGTGGTCGGCGGCTCACCGGCGCCCCAGGCCACCCGCGGCCCCGTACGCCAGCAGCCGCCGTCCGGCGGCCACGCCGCCCCCGCGCCGCAGGCGGCCCCGGCCGCCGGTCAGGCGACGACCAGTCCGCAAGGCGGGGCCGGCGTCCAGGCGACCTCCCAGGGGCGATCCGGCTCCCATAGCGGCTCCCAGGACGACCAGGCATCCCCGGACCCGGGCCAACCTCCGGCCGCCGCGTCCGCGCCCCCGACCACCGACGAGTCCTGGCCCGACGCGCCCGACGACCTCAGCCCCGGTTCCCCGCCGAGCCCCGACCCCACCCAGACCGTGACCGCCCGGCAGCCCGCCGGTGCGCCGGTCGGAGCGGGCCTGGCCGCCGCGCGGTCGGCTGCCAAGGCGGCCGCCCAGGCGGGGCCACGTGCCCCCGCCTCGCGCGCGGGCGGCGCGGCGGCGTGGCCGAGTGCCATCCCTGGCCGTGACAAGGCCGCCGACGCCGACGAAGTCGACCCGCTGAACGACGCCGACGCCGACGTGGACGCCGTCTCCGGCATGGCCCTGCTGCAACGCGAACTCGGCGCCCAGGTCATCGGCGAGATCGACCACACCTGACGGCCGCCAGGGACCGGCGCGGTCAGGGGAAGAGACGGGCGCGGGCGGCGGCCGAGCGCGGGTCCGTCGGCGGAAGGGCCGACAGGCGTTCGAGCACCTGGTAGTCGTCGCGGCCGTTGGGAGTCTGGGCGTACGTCCACAGGTCCTCAGGGGAGCCGTGGCGCAGGAGGCACGCGCGTACCTGGGCTTCGAGCTCCTCGCGTTCGCGCCGGATGTCCGGCGACTCCGAGCGCGGCAGGAGCGGGCCGGGGTAGGAGCGGGCCAGGGCGGCGGTGTCGCCCGACGCCAGCAGCCGGCGAAGGCCGAGGAAGTCGGCCTCGACCGGGCACACCAGCCGGTACGGCTTCGCCGCCAGCACCTCCCCGAGCTGGCTGCGCAGCCGATGGATCTCGGCCCGGATCGTCACGGGGTTGCCGTCGTCGCCGTACAGGTGGAACGAGAGCTGGTCGGCCGACAGGCCCTGGGGGTGCAGGGCGAGAAGGGCGAGGATCTCGGCGTGGCGCAGTGAGAGCGGGTGCGCGCGGTCGCCGAGGTCGGCCGTCGGGGTGCCCTCGCCGAGGCAGGTCAGGCGGAGGGTGGGCGGCGTCGCGGACGGGGTGTCGCGCAGGAGGTAGCCGTCGCAGAAGGGCTCAAGGAAGGCGACGCTCCCGTCGCGCAGGATCATGCGCTGGCCGGACAGGGACAGGCGGGTGCCGAGCCGGCCCATGGGATCGCCCGAGATGACCCGGCCCGTGGGGGACAGCAGGATGCCTCCCCGGTTGCGCAGGGACTCGTAGCGGCGGCGCAGGCGTTCGTCGCGCTCGTGCATCCGTACGGCGAGCTGCGACTCGGCGAGCTTGGCCGTCGCGCTGACCAGGGCGACCGTCGCCGGATGCAGGGAACGCGCGATGCCGCTGACGTCGACGCAGCCGATGACGTCGCCCGACTCCGGGTCGCTGATCGGCGCCGCGCTGCACGACCAGACGTGCAGCACCCGCATCAGGTGTTCCTCGGAGTAGACGTGGACCGGCCGGCCGGTGGCGAGCGCGGTGCCGATGCCGTTGGTGCCGGCCATGCACTCGCCCCAGTGGTGACCGTCGGCCAGGCCCACCTGGTCGGCGTCGCGCAGGATGCCGCCTTTGCCCTCCCGCCAGAGGACCCGTCCGTCACGGTCTGTGACGATCATGACGTGGTCGGTCTCGTCCGCCAGGCCGGAGAGGGTCTGGGCGAGCAGCGGCAGCAGCGGTTGCAGCGGATGAGCCTCGCGGATCTCGTCGATGTCGGCGGACTCGCAGACCAAAGGAGCACTCCGGCCATCCGGGTCGATCCCCGCCGCGAGCGATCGCCGCCAGGACGCCGTGATCAGAGTGCGAGGCGAATCGGGGGAACTCTGTCCCGTGGTCGCCGCTTCGTGTGCTCCGCGTAGAAGGCGGGAGTACGCATCGAGATGGCCGTAACTCATCGGTCACTCCAAGTAGTCAACAAGAGCATCCGTCCTGGCGGCGATATGCGCAAGCCGTTCAGGGGGATTGCGAAGGGTGATTGAATGAACGCAACGTGTGTGCAACGTTGGTCGCACTAGCGTTCCGAAACACGCGTCGGCGTGGTGCGGCCGCTCCGTCCGACGTGATGGCCGGGTCTCGGACACTGGAGGGGGGCCGAGATCCGGCCATGACCAAGGACCGTGACGTGTCTGGAGGGAAACATGGGGAGCCCTCCCAGTACATGACGCCGCCCAAACACCGTAGGCTCGTGGCAGTCAAGAACCGGAGCCACGAGGAGCGCACGACGGTGAACCCAGGGGATGTCAACCTGCAGCAGCTGCTGGAGCAGGCTCAGCTCATGCAGCAGCAGCTTGTGAGCGCCCAGCAGGAGCTCAACGACGCGCAGATCGAGGGCTCGTCAGGCGGCGGCATGGTCACGGCCGTCGTCAACGGCTCAGGTGAGCTGCTCGAACTCAAGATCGACCCGAGCGTGATCGACGCGGCCGACCCGCAGGACACCGCCGACACGATCGCCGACCTGGTGATCGCGGCCGTCCGCGACGCGGTGCGCGCCGCCGCCGACCTGCAGCAGGAGAAGCTCGGCCCGCTCGCCCAAGGTCTGGGCGGCGGCGGACTCGGACAGCTGCCAGGGTTCTAGGCATGTACGAAGGGGTCGTCCAGAACCTGATCGACGAGCTCGGCATGCTGCCCGGGGTCGGTCCCAAGAGCGCGCAGCGCATCGCGTTCCATCTGCTGTCGGCCGACCCGGCCGACGTCAAGCGGTTGGCGCACGCGCTGCTCGAGGTCAAGGACAAGGTGCGCTTCTGCCGGGTGTGCGGCAACGTGGCCTCCGAGGAGGAGTGCCGCATCTGCCGCGACCCGCGGCGCGACACGCACGTCATCTGCGTGGTCGAGGAGTCGAAGGACGTCGTGGCGATCGAGAAGACGCGCGAGTACCGCGGCACGTACCACGTGCTCGGCGGCGCGATCAGCCCGATCGACGGTGTCGGCCCCGACGACCTGCGCATCCGCGAGCTCATGACGCGCCTGGCCGACGGGCGGGTCACCGAGCTCATCCTCGCCACCGACCCCAATCTCGAAGGCGAGGCGACCGCTACCTACCTCGCCCGTCTGGTCAAGCCGATGGGCATCAAAGTGACACGACTCGCCAGCGGCCTGCCGGTGGGCGGTGACCTCGAGTACGCCGACGAGGTGACCCTGGGCCGTGCTTTCGAAGGACGGAGGCTCCTGGATGTCTGATATGTGGGATGTGCTCGCCGAAGAGATCGCCGCGCACGCGCAGAACTACGTCGACGGCCTGACCAGGGTCGCCGGCGGCGAGGGCGGCGACGCGATCTGGTCGCTGCTCCTGGTGGAGGTCGCGCAGGTGAGCCTGGCCGGGGCCAAGCTCGGCGCCAACCGCGACGTGATCCTCTCGGGCAACTACGAGCCGCCGATGAGCGAGGACCCCGACATCGACGGCGTGCGCACGGCGCTGGCCGAGCGGCTGGAGGCGGTCGACGACTACGCCGAGGTGTTCGACCCGTACAAGGACACGTCGGTCACGCCGTACCGGCTGTCGGACGATCTGACCGCGGTGGCCGCCGACCTCATCCACGGGCTGCGTCACTTCCACGCCGGCCGTCCGCACGAGGCGTTGTGGTGGTGGCAGTACTCCTACTTCAACACCTGGGGCAACCATGCGGGCGCGGCGATGCGCGCGCTGCAGGCCCTCGCCGCGCACTCGCGGCTCGACGTGGCGGAGGAAGCCACCACCGTGTGATGATCATCCACATAGTGGTATGAACCATCAGCCCCATGAGAGGCCCCCAGTAGACTGGCAGTTCACAGTCCAGACCGGGAGACTCTCGTGGCGCTCGTTGTGCAAAAGTACGGTGGTTCGTCCGTCGCCGACGCGTCCTGCATCAAGCGGGTCGCGCAGCGGATCGTCGCGACGAAAAAAACCGGCAACGACGTGGTCGTGATCGTCTCCGCGATGGGCGACACGACGGACGAGCTGCTCGACCTGGCCGAGCAGGTGTCGCCGCTGCCTCCGGGCCGCGAGCTCGACATGCTGCTGACCTCCGGAGAGCGCATCTCGATGGCCCTGCTGGCCATGGCGATCGCCAACCTCGGCCACGAGGCCCGTTCGTTCACCGGCTCGCAGGCCGGCGTGATCACCGACTCCACCCACGGCAAGGCCCGCATCATCGACGTGACGCCGGGCCGCATCCGTGAGGCGCTCGACCAGGGGCACATCGCGATCGTGGCCGGGTTCCAGGGCGTCTCGCAGGACACCAAGGACATCACCACGCTGGGCCGCGGCGGCTCCGACACCACGGCCGTCGCGCTCGCGGCGGCCCTGGAGGCCGACGTCTGCGAGATCTACACCGATGTCGACGGCATCTTCACGGCCGACCCGCGCATCGTCCCCGTGGCCCGCAAGATCCCCAGGATCTCGTACGACGAGATGATGGAGATGGCGGCCTGCGGCGCGAAGATCCTGCATCTTCGCTGCGTCGAGTACGCTCGGCGGTTCGACCTGCCGATCCACGTACGCAGCTCGTTCAGCACCAGGGAAGGCACGTGGGTCGTCTCCGACCCTTACACCGAAGGAACCGAGATGGAGCAGCCGATCATCTCCGGCGTCGCGCACGACCGGAGCGAGGCCAAGATCACTGTTGTCGGGGTCCCCGACAAGGTCGGCGAGGCTGCCTCGATCTTCAAAACGCTGGCCGAAGCCGAGATCAACATCGACATGATCGTCCAGAACGTCTCGGCGGCGGCCACGGGCCGTACCGACATCTCCTTCACGCTGCCCACGGCCGACAGCCAGGTCGCGCTGACGGCGCTGAAGAAGATCCAGGGCCGCATCGGCTACGAGTCGCTGCTCTTCGACGACCAGATCGGGAAGGTGTCGCTGATCGGCGCGGGCATGCGCTCGCACCCCGGCGTCACGGCGACGTTCTTCGCGGCCCTCGCCGACGCGGGGGTCAACATCGAGATGATCTCCACCTCGGAGATCCGCATCTCAGTGATCGTCGAGCAGGACGGTGTCGACGCGGCCGTGGCGGCCGCCCACCGTGCCTTCGATCTCGACGCCGACCAGGTCGAAGCCGTGGTGTACGGAGGTAGCGGACGATGAGCAGGCCCAATCTCGCACTGATCGGCGCCACCGGCGCCGTGGGCACCGTCATGCGGGACATCGTGTCCAGCCGGGAGGACATCTGGGGCGAGATCCGTCTCGTCGCCTCCCCGCGCTCGGCGGGCAAGGTGCTGCGCGTGCGCGGCGAGGACGTCGTGGTCCAGGCGCTGGCGCCCGAGGTCTTCGACGGCATCGACATCGCCATCTTCGACGTGCCCGACGAGGTGTCGGCCGTGTGGGTGCCGATCGCGGCCGAGCGTGGCGCGATCGCGATCGACAAGTCCGGCACGTTCCGCATGGAGCCCGACGTGCCGCTGGTGGTGCCGGAGGTCAACCCGCTCGACGCGCGCGAGCGGCCCAGGAACATCATCTCGACCCCCAACTGCACCACGCTGTCGATGATGGCGGCCATGGGCGCGCTGCACGCCGAGTACGTGCTCACGGAGCTCGTCGTCGCCTCCTACCAGGCGGTGTCGGGCGCGGGAGTGGCGGGCTCGGCGCGGCTCTACGACGAGGTCGAGGCGCTGGCCGGCGACCGTTCGGTCGGCCAGACGGCCGGCGACGTGCGCAACGTCCTGGCCGACAAGCTGCCCGGGGAGTCGCCGTTCCCGGCGCCCATCGCGTTCAACGTGGTGCCGTGGGCGGGCTCGTACAAGGACGGCGGCTGGGCGTCCGAGGAGCTCAAGCTCCGCAACGAGTCACGCAAGATCCTCGGCATCCCCGGCCTGAAGGTCTCCGCGACCTGCGTCCGCGTGCCGGTCATCACCACGCACTCGCTGGCCGTGCACGCCCGCTTCGAGCGGGAGATCACGGTCGAGGACGCGCACCGAGTGCTGTCGGCGGCGCCGACGGTGGTGCTGATGGACGACCCGGCCAACGGCGTCTTCCCGACGCCGCTCGACGTGGTGGGCAACGACCCGACCTACGTGGGCCGCGTCCGCCAGGCGATCGACTTCCCGAACACGCTCGACCTGTTCGTCTGCGGCGACAACCTGCGCAAGGGGGCCGCGCTGAACGCGGCGGAGATCGCCGAACTGGTGGCCTCCGAGCTGTAGGCCCGGCCGACTCCGTGGGGACGCCGTGCCAGTCGCGGCGTCCTTCGCCTTTCACGGAGATTCGCCTGTCACGGAGATTCGCCTTCTCAAGGAGAGCTCCGGCGGCGCGACGGCGGGCGGGGCCTGTCACCGGAACAGGATGTCCCAGTGGCTGTTCTCGTTGGCGAAGACGGTTCCGGTGGCGGAACGGTAGAGCGCGGCGCCGTCACCGCGGACCCCCGTCTTGCGGTGGTTCCTGGTGATGTAGCGGTCGATGCACGCGTTGTGCGTGATGTCGAGCTTGTAGCCGTTCCCGTGGCTGTACTGGCCGGGTGCGTGGCCCGTCTCCGTGCCGCCGGTCACCATGACCGGGCAGCCGCTGTCATGCTTGAGGTCGATGATCCGGGCGATCGTGCCGGCCCTTACGGAGTCGAGCGAGGTGCAGTGGTGCATGTGGCGGCTCGTACAGTGGCCGGACGACTTCGTGCGCAGGCCCGAGCTCTTCAGCCAGCGGGCGGCCAGGGCGTGGGTCATGTGCATCGCCGCCTGCCTGGGCACCGTGCGCGCCAGATCAAGCTGAGATCGCTTCTGCGCCCTCTGCGGCCGGAACTGAGGCACGACGGCCTCCTCGACGCTCGCGGGCCTCGTGGCGGCTTCTGAGCGCTCGGCGCGATCCTGGGCGTACGTCTGGTCGACGAACGCCTCCTCGGCGTCGGCCCAGGCGTCCTCCGCCTCTTCTGAGTCCTCCCTCCACAGCTGCGACTCGGCGGCCGTGGGGTCCGCCTGGTGGTGCCCGACCTGGTATGTCTCCGCCATGGCTGCCTCGACGGCGGCCTGCCGGATGTTCGTCCACGGCCCGTCGATCCCCTCCGGGAACCACAGGGACAGGTCGATCCCTCCGGTCTCGTCAGGACGGTTGAACGGTGTTGGCGCCTGAGCCCGCTCTCCACCTGATGGGTGGGAGGCGGCGGAAGCGGCCGACGCCAGCGCGATTATGGTGATCTGAATGCCGAGGAGCGCCACCACGAAGGTGCGCGCTGTTCCACGTATCCACATGTCGATGCCTTTTCGCGGAAAAGAGCCCTTCCGCCTGAAACGACAATCCCACCATTCCCAGGAGATAACTCATGTCTCATAGCCATCTTTGCCCTGTGGCGGCGATCACCGTGCCACTCCATGACCCACCGCGCTTTCAAGACGTAAAGTGACGAACGTGTCCGAAGCCCGAAACAGAGGATCGGAGAGCACCCGAGAGGTCATCGTCGCGACGGCCTTGCGACTGTTCCGTGAGCGTGGCTTCGACGCGACGACCATGCGCGCCATCGCCGCCGAGGCAGGGGTGTCAGTGGGCAACGCCTACTACTACTTCGAGAGCAAGGAGGCGCTGATCCAGGCCTATTACGACCGCGCGCAGGCCGAGCACGAGCAGGCCTGCCGGGAGTTCCTGGCCACGGAGAGGTCGTTCGCCGCGCGGCTGAGCGGGGTGCTGTGCGAGTGGGTGCGGGTGTCGGAGCCGTACCACGAGTTCGCGGTGAAGTTCTTCAAGCACGCGGCCGAGCCGACGAACCCGCTGAGTCCGTTCAGCGCCCAGTCGTCGCCGGCGCGGGAGGCGTCCATCGGGATCTACCGCGAGGTGGTCGAGGGGTCGAAGGACCGGATGAACGCCGAGCTGCGGGCCGAGCTGCCCGAGCTGCTGTGGTTGTTGTCGATGGGCATGGTGCTGTTCTGGGTGCACGACACCTCGCCGGGGTGCGTGCGCACGTACCGGCTGATCGAGGTGACGGTGCCGCTGGTGGATCGGCTGGTGGGGTTGTCGCATCTGCCCGGGTTGCAGGGGATCACGAAGGACTTCATCGCGGCGGTGCACGAATTGCGGGCCTGAGGGGCTCCTGGTAGCGACATACCGCTTGGTATGGTCGGCTCACCGTCATCGAACCGGAGGCCCTGAATGACGCCGAACTGGGGCATGACCATCCCCTTCTACGACCGTTCCCTGGCGAAGTCGCAAGAGCTGATCGCGGAGCTGCCGGGCCTCGGCTACACCGACGCCTGGTCGGCCGAGGTCAACGGGAACGACGGGTTCGTCCCGCTGGCGCTGGCCACGCAGTGGGCTCCGGGGATGCGGCTCGGGAGCGCGATCGTCCCGGTCTCCACGCGGGGGCCGGGATTGCTGGCCATGTCCGCGGCCACCCTGGCCGACCTGGCGCCCGGCCGGTTCGTGCTCGGCATCGGCTCCTCCTCGCCGGCGATCGTCGAGCGGTGGAACGCCGGGGAGTTCGCCAAGCCGTACGCGCGCACCCGCGACACACTGCGCTTCCTGAGAAGGGCGCTGGCGGGGGAGAAGGTCTCCGAGCGGTACGAGACGTTCGAGATCAAGGGCTTCAAGCTGGAACGGGCACCGAAGACCGCCCCCAGGATCGTGCTGGCCGCGCTGCGGCCCCGGATGTTGCGCCTGGCCGCCGAGGAGGCCGACGGCGCGATCACCAACTGGCTCGCCCCCGAGGACGTGCCCAAGGTACGCGCCGAGATCGGCCCGGACACCGAGCTGATCGCCCGCCTGTTCGTCTGCGTGAGCGAGGACGCCGACAAGGTGCGCGAGATGGCCCGGCGGATGCTGGCCGGCTACCTGACCGTCCCCGCGTACGCCGCCTTCCACGACTGGCTGGGCCGGGGCGAGGTGCTGCGTCCCATGCACGAGGCGTGGGCGGCGGGCGACCGCCAGGCCGCGCTCAAGGCCATCCCGGACGAGGTGGTCGACGCCCTCGTCGTCCACGGCGACGCCGCCACCTGCCGGGCCAGGATCCGCCGGTACGTCGACAACGGGCTCGACACGCCGGTGCTCGCACCCATCCCCGGCGGCGAGGTGCCGATCGAGCAGGCCGTACGCGACCTGGCCCCCATCCGGGAGGGCTGATGGACGACGTGCTGCGGCTCGACGCCGTCGGCCAGGCCCAGGCGGTCAGGGACGGGCAGGTGTCGGCCCGCGAGCTGGCAGAGGCCGCCATCGCCGCCATCGAGGCCCACGACGGCGAGCTCAACGCCGTCGTCCACCGGCGGTTCGAGCGGGCGCTGGCCGAGATCGACGCCCTTCCGGCGGACGCGCCCTTCCGCGGCGTGCCGATCCTGCTCAAAGACCTGGGCTGGCGGCAGGCGGGCGAGCCGTACGGCGCGGGCTCGCGGGTGCTCGACGGCCTGGACGACGCCCAGGACGGCCACGGCGTCGTCCGCCTGCGCCGGGCGGGATTCGTGCTGCTGGGCCGGACGAACACCCCCGAGTTCGGCAGCACGGTCACGACCGAGCCGGCGGCGTTCGGCCCCACCCGCAACCCCTACGACCCGGCGTACTCGGCGGGCGGGTCGAGCGGCGGCTCGGCGGCGGCGGTGGCCGCCGGCATGGTCGCGCTGGCCACGGCGAGCGACGGCGGCGGTTCGATCCGCGTCCCCGCCTCGCTGTGCGGCCTGGTCGGGCTCAAGCCGACGCGCGGCCGGCTGAGCATGGGCCCGTCCGCGGGCGAGGGCTGGAGCGGCTTCTCCTGCCCGGGGTTCGTGAGCAGGTCCGTCCGCGACACGGCGGCCGCGCTCGACGCGGTCTCCGGCTACGAGCCGGGCGACCCCTACGACGCCCCCGCGCTGCCCGGCCCGCTGACCGCCGAGCTGGACGCCGACCCCGGACGGCTGCGCATCGGCTTCCTGACCACCCACCCGCGGCAGGACGTGCCCGCCGATCCCGACCTGGCCGAGGCCGTCACCAGGGCGGCGGCGCTGCTGGAGAGCCTCGGGCACGACGTGGCCCCCGGCGGCCCGCGGGCGCTCGCCGAACCGGAGTTCGCCCGGCACTTCGGCGCCATCGTCGCCAACAACCTCGCCGCGCACGTGCTGAGCCTGGGCGCGGCCCGCGGCAGGCCGGTGGAGCCGGACGAGCTCGAACCGCGCAACGCGGCCATGGTCGCCGCGGCCCGCGCCAACAGCGCGGCCGACCACATCCTGGCCACGCAATGGGTGGACGGCTTCCGCCGCCGCATGGCCTCCTGGTGGGCCGAGGGCAACGACCTGCTGCTGATGCCGTCGTCGGGGGCGGCGCCGTTCCCGCTCGGCTGGATCCCGCCCGCCGACCTGAGCACCGCGTTCGGCAGGACCGCGCAGGTGGTGGCCTACACCTCGCCGATCAACGCGACCGGCCAGCCGGCGATCTCACTGCCGCTGCACAGGAACGCGGCGGGGCTGCCGGTCGGCGTGCAGCTCGTGGCGGCGGCGGGCCGGGAGGATCTGCTGATCCGGGTGGCCGCGCGGATCGAGCAGGTCAGCCCGTTCGTGCATGCCGCCATGCGGTGACCGTCAGGAACCCCTCACCCGGCTGACGCGTTATGTCGTGAGAAGCCGGGGGTAGGAGGTTCCTCATGATGGCGAAGGCAGCACGGGCAGCGGCGGCGTGGCGGACGTACCGCGAGGTGACCAAGCCTGGCACGCCGGGAATGATGACCAGGGTGCGGGCGATCCCGCGCATGATCGGCGCGGTCACGCGCGGCCGCTACGACGGCATGGGCAAGGGCAGGCTCGCCCTGATGGCGCTCGGCGTGGTCTACATCCTGTCGCCGATCGACGTCATCCCCGACTTCCTGGTGCTCATCGGGGTGGCCGACGACTTCGGCGTGTTCCTGTGGCTGATCGCCTCGCTGCTCGGCGAGAGCGGTCGCTACGTCGAGCACGAGCGCAAGGTCATCCAGGCCAGGCTGGTCGGGGACGAGGGTTAGATCTCCTCCATCCGCAACCAGGCGCGCGAGGGCAGCGGATGCCCGAACAGGCGGGCGGCGTTGCCGTAGGCGACCCTGGCGATGTCGGCGGGCGGGAGCGCGCCGAGGTTGCCGGCCACGGCCTTCTGGGTGTCGGGCCACGTCGAGTCGGAGTGCGGATAGCCGCTCTCCTGCAGCACGTGGTCGAGCCCGACCGCGAGGCGCACGCCGGACAGCGCGTGGTCGTCGAGCGTGCCGAAGAAGAAGTTGCGGCGCAGCACCTCGCTGGGCTTCAGGCCGCCGTCCCAGGCGGCCTCGCCGGCGACCGGGTGGTCGAGCGCGTAGTCGGCGCGCTCGGCCAGCATCGGCAGCCAGCCGACCCCGCCCTCGACGATGAGGATGCGCAGCCCGGGAAAGCGCAACGGCAGGCCCGACCAGAGCCAGTCGGCGCAGGCGAACATGGCGCTGGTGGGCATCAGCGTGGTGATCGCCTCGATGGGCGTGTCGGGCGAGGGCACGGGCGACCAGGAGGAGTCGCCGGTGTGCAGGGCCACGACCGTGCCGGTCTCCTCGCAGGCGGCGAAGAACGGGTCCCAGTGGCCGGTGTGGATCGACGGCAGCCTGAGCCTGGTCGGGAACTCGGGGAAGACCACGGCCTTGAAGCCGCGGGCGGCGTTGGCCCTGATCTCCTTGGCGGCGATGTCCGGATCGGGCAGCCAGGGCAGTTGCAGGCCGATGATCCGCTCGGGGTAGGTGCCGGCCCAGACGTCGATGTGCCAGTCGTTCCACGCCTTGACCAGGGCCAGGCCGAGCTCCTGGTCGCGGGTCCTGGCGAACGGCATGCCCGCCTGGCCGGCCAGCATGCCGGGGAAGCAGAGCGCCGCCCAGATGCCGGCGACGTCCATGTCCTGGACGCGGGCCTCGATGTCGTGGCAGCCGGGACGCATCTGCTCGAACCTGACCGGATCCAGGGTCCACTGCTCGCGCGGCAGCCCGGCGCCCACGTCGATGCCCGCGCACGGGTACGTGGCCCCGCCGTAGCGCCAGACCTGGTGACCGGCGTCCGTCTCCACGACCTTGGGCGCGACGTCGGCGTATTTCTCCGGGAGCCTGTCCTCGAAGAGGTCAGGAGGCTCGATCAGGTGATCGTCGGCAGAGATGATCACATAGTCGCGCCGCCGGGGATCAGGGTCGGGGAGCAGCGGCGTAGTCACGCAGGTAACCGTACGACGACGGCATAACGTCGAACAAGCTGCGACGTATCCGTTGGGTATCCATACATTCGTACCCGGGACCGCCTGGAGGGGGATGGCGGCGGTCCCGGGCCGTGGGGTCCTTGAGGATGCTGCCCCTTGCGGACCCCGGCGGCTTCTACCCGCGGGAGATCGAATCAGTCAGGAGATTTCGGCGAAGTTCGGCGAGGGTGGACCGCTCGACCTGGAGGACGCCGGTGACGTAGCGCTCGACGGAGCCGTGCCGCTCGATCAGGTCGTCCAGGAACAGGCGCATGGCCTGGGCGGGGGCCTGGCCGAACCCCGGCCACATCAGGGCGTCCGGATGCCTGGTGTGCCGGTCGGCGATGAAGCGCTCGGTGGCCAGGCCGGTCAGGGCGTAGTCGGCGACGATGTCGTCCTCGGCCACGCCGGCCAGGGAGAGGATCAGCGCGGTGAGCAGGCCGGTACGGTCCTTGCCCACCGCGCAGTGGACGACGACCGGCGCGTTGTCGTCGACGGCGATCGTCTCCACGGCGGTGCGCAGGTTCGCCACGCCGTCCTCGGTCATCTCCAGGTACCGGTCGGCGAGGTAGCGCTCGACGCCGAGCTCCTCGCTGAACTCGGCGATGTTCCAGGCGCGGCCCTCGATCGGCAGGTTCCGGTAGGTCAGCCCTTCGGTCTCCGGCACCCGGCCGGACCTCTCGACCTCGGAGGAATGCCGCAGGTCGATGACAGTGCGCACGCGCAGCGCGTGGAAGGCGGCCAGGTCGTCGCCGGACAGCCAGCCCAGGGAGTCGGCCCGGTAGAGCCGCTGCCACCGGACGGTACGCCCGTCCTCGGTGGCATATCCACCTACGTCACGAAAGTTGCGGAGATTGGTGAACTCAATGTGGCGGATCACCCTTCAACCTTAGTTGGCGGCGGTTTCCGCCTCTGGGGACGCCACGGGCTCGCCGGAGGCCTTTCCGGCCTTCCGCTCGGCCACCTCGCGCCGGATCAGCATGATCCAGCCGCCGATGGCGATGCCGATGAACAACCACCACTGGACCCCGTAGGCCAGGTTGAGCCCGCCGCCGGAGCCGACGTCGGGCGCGGGCACCGGCGCGGGTGCCGAGCCGGACGCCGGCTGCTGCCCGGTGAGCTCGACATAGCCGCCCACCAGCCGGTACGGCCACCGCTTCCCGATCTTGTCCGCGTCGATCAGCAGCACCTGGCCGTCCGGCAGGCCGGACCGTTCGCGGATGCCGGTGGAGTCTTCGGTCTCGTTCAGACGTAGCCGTCCGGTGACAGTTACCTGTCCGGTGGGCGGGGCGGGGACCGGGGGAGCCGCGTCGGCGCTGGCGGCGGCCGGGATCCAGCCACGGTTGACGATCACCGCGGCGCCGTCGCCGGTGACGAGGGGGGTCAGGACGTAGAAGCCGTTCTGGCCCTCCTGCGGGCGGCGGCGTACGAGCAGGCCGTTGGCGGCGTCGTACGTGCCGGAGGCGACGACCGTGCGGTAGCGGTCGGCCTCGCCGACCTGCCGGCCGGGAGCCGTGAGCCGGTCGAGCGGGGTGGGGGCGGCCTCGATGTTGGAGGTCACCCTGTCCTTGTTGTCGGACCGCTCCTCGAACCGCCCGAACTGCCACCTGCCCAGGAACACGAACGAGGGGATGACCAGCAGCACCACGACGTGGAGCGCCAGCCACCGGGGCGTCAGCAGGAACCGGTACACGCTTCAAGGTTAGGCACCGGGGCGGGTGCTCCCTCACGCGGCCGTCCGGCTAGACGCTCCGCAGCCCGGGGCCCGGGCCGGGCACCGGCGTCACCTCGCGCGGACCGGCCACCTCGTGGCCCTCTGCGCAGCGGAAGCGCAGCTCGACGGGGGCGCCGCAGTCGCGGTGGGTGAGCCGCACCGGCGGGCCCTCGTCGTCGGCCAGGTACTTGTCACCCCAGTGCATGAGCGCGACCAGCAGCGGATAGAGGTCGCGGCCCTTGTCGGTGAGCCGGTATTCGTCGCGCTGGCGCTGGCCGGGCTCGCGGTAGGGCTCCTTGCGCAGCAGGCCCTCGTCGACCAGCCGGGCCAGGCGGGCGCTGAGCACCTGGCGGGGGGCGCCGGTGATCGCCTGCATGTCGGCGAACCGCCGTACGCCGCGGAACGCCTCGCGCAGCACCAGGAATGTCCACTTCTCGCCGACGATGTCCAGGGTGCGCTCGATCGAGCAGTTGTCCACCCGGAAGCCCAATCGGAACGGCACGTTCATCTCCCCATCATATCTGAGTTCAATTGACAGACCCAGCTCTGAAAGGCAGGCTGAGTCTATGCACGGAACTCAGATCCGCCCGGTCCGCCCGGACGACGAGGAACGGATCAGACGCTTCCTGGCCGGGTTGTCTCTGCACACGCAGACGTTGCGGTTCTTCACCGGCCTGGCCGTCCCGGCCGCCCACCTCGTACGCACCCTGCTGACCCTGGACGAACGCCGCGACGCGCTCGTCGTCACCGCCGGGGACGAGATCGTCGGGCACGCCATGAGCTACCGGGGCGGCTGCGCCGACGTCGAGATCGCCGTCGTCGTGGCCGACCGCTGGCAGGGGTGCGGGCTCGGCCCGTGGCTCGTCGACGCCTTGCTGCTCAGGGCCGCCGGGCGGGGCGCGCGTACCGTGGGGATGGACGTGCTGGGCGAGAACCGGCGGGTGCTCGGGCTCGTCCGCAGGCTGTGGCCGGACGCCAGGATGAAGGTCGCGTCCGGGACGGTCGAGGTGACCGCTATGATCGATCTGGCCGGAGTATTTGCGGAACAAGGTTCTGGTAGCACACCATTGACAGTGTGAAGAGTGTCAAGAACGGACGCGACGGCCGCACCCGCATCATCGAGGGTGCCCTCCGCCGCTTCAGCCAGGACGGTGTCTCGGCCACCACGCTGGCCAGTCTGCGCGAGGAGAGCGGTGTAAGCGTCGGCAGCTTCTACCACCACTTCGCCAGCAAGGAACATGTCTACGGCGTCCTGTACGCCGAGATCCTCGACGCCTACCAGCAGGCGTTCCTCGCCGAGCTGGTCGGCCACGACGACGCCCGCGCCGGCATCGAGGCCGTGGTCGCCTTCCACATGCGCTGGGCCGGCGAGCACCCCGAGCGGGCCAGGATCCTGGTCAGCGAGCGCCCGCCGCGCAAGCACGAGCCGGGCGGCGCGGAGGTCGCCGATGCCAGGCGGGCGTTCTTCCGCCAGGTCTCCGACTGGTGGAAGCCGCACATGAAGAACGGCCGGCTCCAGCCCGTCCACGCCACCATGTGCTACGTCCTGTGGCTCGGTCCCGCGCAGGAGATGTGCCGTCTGTGGTTCGCCGGGGCGCACACCCCGACCGAGGAAGAGATCAAGGGCCTGGGCGAGGCGGCCTGGCAGAGTCTCCGCCAGCGCGGGGAGCAATGATCTGAGTACCGTCTGTGGTGTTATTGTCCAAATGTGAGAAGACCTCGGGCTCTGGTACTGCCCGACCTGCCGGAGAGCGCGCTCGCCCGCCTGGGCGAGGTCGCCGACGTGGCCGAGGCTCCTCCGCGGCCCAGCGTCGGCTTCACCGACGAGCAGCTCGCCGACCTGGTCATCGAGACCGGCGCGAACGTGCTCATCACCGACGGCGACCAGGTTCGCACCTCGGTACTCGGACTTCACATCGACATCGTGGCCAGCCTGGGCGCTCCCACGGGCGTAGACCTGCGCCTGGCCGCCGAACGCGGGGTCACCGTCCTGCACGCCCCCGACCGCGACCCGGAGGCGGTGGCCGAGCTGACGCTCGCGCTGCTGTTCGCGGTCAGCAGGAACATCGTCACCGCCGACCGTGAGGTGCGCAGGGGCCGGGCGCACCGCGGCAGGGTGCCCCCGGCCCAACGCCACCGCGGCAGACGGCTCACCGGCCGCACGCTGGGCATCGTGGGCCTCGGACGGATCGGCCGGGCCATGCGCTGGCGCTGCCAGGGGCTGGGCATGCGGGTGGTCACCTGCGACCCGTTCGTCCCCGAGGCCACGCACACCCTGCCCGCGCTGCTGGCGGAGGCCGACGTGGTGTCGCTGCACGTGCCGCTGACCCCGGACACGAGGGGCTTCTTCGGCTACAGCGAGTTCGGCGCGATGCGCCACGGCGCGATCTACCTCAACACCTCGCGCGGAGCCCTGCACGACCTGACCGCCCTGGTGGACGCCTTGCGGCAGGGCCAGGTCGGCGGCGCCGGGCTCGACCACTTCGAGGGCGAATGGCTCGATCCGGCCCACCCGCTGACCAGGCTGCCGAACGTCGTGCTCACGCCGAGACTGGGCGAGGCCACCGGGGAGAGCCTGGAGGAGCTGGCGGAGGCGCTGGTGGAGGACATCGCGCGGCTGCTGCGGGGCGAGCCGCCCGCCTACGCGTGCGCGCCGGTCAGGCCGGTTGCCGGATCCGCGTCCTGACCTGCCAGCGGGAGCGGTCGAGGGAGATGTCCAGCCGCAGGTCGCCGCGCTGCCTGCGCAGGCCGGGCACGCGCACCCGGTCGTGGACGTCGAACCTGCCGCGCGAGGGATAGCCGAACCCCAGCTCGCCGGGCAGCACCCGCAGGTCGTCGCGGTTGCCGCAGCGCGGGCAGGTCCACGAGACGAGGTCCAGGCCACGGTTGTAGTCGGAGCAGGCGTTGAAGTACTCGTCGGGCCCGAATCGCGATTCGCAGGCCAGGCAGGGGATCAGCATGGTGGCGCGCTCCTCGGTGCGGCGTCTTGCACCCTTAGAGATACCGCCACCCACTTGTCCATGGCTTGCAGAACGCTTGGGGGTGTAAGTAACAGTATGAGCACTGTCGGTGGCTGGTGAAAGGATGGTGTCCGTGGAACGACTGCGCCATCACCTCCTCGAAACCGGCTACACGATCGACGGCGTCCGCGACCGGCTCGGCGCCATGGCGGCCTCGGCCCTGGCGCGGGAGGAGCTCGTCCCGGCTCTGCGGGCGACCGCCGACGGCGACCCCCTGGCCACCCTGATCAGGCTCTGGTGGCTCGGCGTGCCGGTCCCGGCCAGGGCCGTGCCGGCCGCCGTCCTGGAGTCGGGCCTGGTGTCGGCCGACGGCGACCTGATCAGGGCGACCGTGCACCTCCAGCCCTGGGAGACCGGCGGCTACGTGGTCTCCGACCGCAAGGTCCGGCCCGGCGACCCGGCGCTGCGGGCCGACCACGTCGTGGGGGCGGGCGGCGCCTCGGCCAACCTGGCCCAGCTCGTCACCAGGCGTGCCGTCCCGCGCGCGCTCGACCTCGGCACCGGCTGCGGTGTCCAGGTGCTGCACCTGGCCGGCCGCGCCGAGCAGGTGGTGGCGACCGACCTCAACCCGCGCGCCGTCGAGCTGGCCCGGCTGAGCTGGGAGCTGTCCGGCGTGCCGGGCGTCGACGCCCGGGTGGGGTCGATGTTCGAGCCGGTCGAGGACGAGCTGTTCGACCTGGTTGTCAGCAACCCGCCGTTCGTCATCGCCCCCGGGGCCGAGCGCACGCTGACCTACCGCGAGTCCGGCGGTGAGGCCGACGACTTCTGCCGCGACCTCGTCCGCCGCACCCCGCGCCACCTGGCGCCCGGCGGGCAGGCCCACTTCCTGGCCAACTGGCTGCACGTCGAGGGCGAGGACTGGCACGACCGGGTGGGCGGCTGGCTGCGCGAGACCGGCTGCGACGCCTGGGTCGTCCAGCGCGACGTCCAGGACCCGGCCGAATACGTCGAGCTGTGGCTCAAGGACGCCGCCGAGCAGGGCACCAAGGGCTACACCGACCACTACGACCGGTGGCTGGCCTGGTTCGACGAGCGCAAGGTCGAGGGCATCGGCTTCGGCTGGATCACCATGCGAAACTCGGGCACGCTCGACCCGGTCGTGCGCGTGGAGCACCTTCCCCACCAGGTGGCCCTCCCGGTCGGCGACTACGTCGACGACGTGCTCGACGCGATCGCCGCCGCCCACCGGGCCGCCGACCTCGACGCGGCGCTGCTGCGCACGGCCGAAGGGGTGCTCGACGAGCGCGTCGGCCTGCCCGGCGCCGAGGACCCGATCCGGATCGTGCTGCGCCAGACGCAGGGGCTGCGGCGCAGCAGGGAGGTCGGCACCGTCGAGGCCGCGCTGGCCGGCGTGTGCGACGGCGACCTGGCGCTCGGGCCGCTGCTCAACGTGATCGCCGAGCTGGTCGGCGACGGCGAGATCCCCAACGCCGACGCGATCCGGCCGCTCATCGCCGAGGGTTATTTCCTGCTTTGATTCACCGTTGATCCGACGTTGACCCCCCGGGTGGAAGCTCTTGACCGAGACGCGGGCCTGGGGGGTTCAAAGGTCCCGTGTCGAGTCCGGCCGGTCGTCTGATGTGAGGCGGCTAGCCGTCACGCGAAGCATCCGGATGACCGGGCCCCCTGGCGACGCGTGGCGGTCAGGATGACCGGCCGGGCTGCCATCGGCATTGACGAAGGACAGCTGTGATCAACCATGTGTGGATGACACGTCTGGACGACGAGCTGTACTCAGGACTCGACGACGGACCGTTCGACGGCGAAGCCGTCCAGCAGGAGTTTCAGGTCGCCGGCTTCGGGGGCGCCGAGCCTGGTGAAGACGTCGTAGGCCTGCCGGAGGCAGTCCAGGCTCCGCCCGGTGCTGCCAAGTCCGCGTAGCGCCCGGCCGAGCACGGTGAGCGAGAGCGCCTCGCCGTACGGGTGGCCGATCTCGCGCGAGACCACGAGGGCCTGCTCGGCGTGGCGTACGGCGTCGGGGTAGCGCCCGGCGGCGATGAACGTCTCGGCCAGCCGGGAGCACACGCGCTGCTCCCAGACGCGCTGCTTGCTGGAACGGAAGAAGGCCAGGCACTCGGCGTGGTGGTGCACCGCCTCGGTGAGCCGGCCGACCCGGCTGAGCACGATGCCCAGGTGGTAGCGGGCGCGGGCGGTGCCGGCGCCGCTGCCGATCTCGGTGAAGATGGCCAGGCCCTTCTCCGCCGCGGCGATGGCGTCGTCGGCGTGGCCGAGGCCGAGGTGGTCGCGGGCCGAGTAGCTGAGCACCAGGGCCTCGCCGGCGGGCACGCCGTTCTCGCGGTAGTAGCGGGAGGCGGCGTCGAACAGGGACAGGGCCTCGGTGTGGCGGCGCTGCCGGCCGACGACGACGGCCAGCGCGTTGAGCACCTCGCCGGTGACGATCTTCTCGTGGCGGGCGTCGGAGAGGTCGTACACGCGGCGGAAGTGCGTCTCGGACTCCGAGAGCCGGTTGCTCGCGAACAGCACGCGGCCCAGCACGTAACGCGAGCGCAGCTCGCTCGCCTCGTCGTCCAGGCTCAGCGCGGCGGCGAGCACCGCGCGGGTGCCCTGGTCGAACTCGCGGGTGTGGGTGCCGGCCTCCAGCAGCGGTTCCATGGCCACCAGCATGTCGGCGGCCGGCAGCAGCTGCTCACCGGTGGGGGACGCGGTCGCGGCCTGGTTGATGGCCGCGAACAGCGAGTCGCCCTCGGAGATCAGCCAGGCCACGGCCTCGTCGACGGAGGTGAAGGTGAGCCCGCTGCCGACCACGGCCAGGTTGTCGGGGATCATGCTGCCCTCGTAGGCCAGCTGATGGGCGGACCGGGACGAGGCCAGGTAGAAGCCGAGCAGCCGGCGCAACGCCAGCGACTTGTCCTCGGGACGCTCGGTCTTGTCCAGGACGCGCCTGGCGAACAGCCTGAGCAGGTCGTGGAAGCGGTAGCGGCCGGGCGCGGTGGCCTCCAGGAGGCTCATGTCGACCAGTGACTCCAGCAGCTCCTCGGCCTCGTACATGGTCATCGCCAGCACGGCCGCGGCGGCGCCGATCGAGATGTCGGGGCCCTTCGGCAGGGACAGCAGGCGGAACGCGCGGGCCTGGGCGGGTTCGAGCTGGCCGTAACCGAGCGCGAACGTGGCCTCGACGGCCAGGTTGCCCACGCGCAGCTCGTCGAGGCGGCGCTGCTCGTCGGCCAGCCTGGGCACCAGCGAGGCGACCGTCCAGGAGGGGCGGGCGGCCAGCCGCGCGGCCACGATCCGGACGGCCAGCGGCAGGAATCCGCAGGCGGCGACCACGTCCATGGCGGCGCCGTGCTCGGCCGCCACCCGCTCGGGACCGGCCACGGTGGAGAACAGCGACAGCGCCTCGTCCGGCTCCATGACGTCGAGGTCGATCAGCCTGGCCGCGGGCAGGTCGGCCAGCTTGGCCCGGCTGGTGACGATCGTGGCGCAGCCCGGCGAGCCCGGCAGCAGCGGGCTGACCTGGTCGGCGTCGCGGGCGTTGTCCAGCAGCACGAGGATGCGCCGGTCGGACAGCAGCGAGCGGTAGAGCGCCGAACGTTCGGCCAGGCCGTCGGGGATGACGTCAGGGGGGACGCCGAGCGCGCGCAGGAAGCCGCCGAGCGCCGACTCCGGCGCGGTCACCTCGTCGCTGTGACCGCGCAGGTCGGCGTAGAGCTGGCCGTCGGGGAACAGATCGTCGGCCGTGTGCGCCACGTGGACGGCCAGCGTGGTCTTGCCGACGCCGCCGATGCCGCACAGCGCCACCACCGGCACGCCCTCCGCCGACGACTGCGAGGACAGCAGGGTGTGGACGCGGACGGCCACCTCTTTGCGCCCGGTGAAGTCGTTGACCGCGGCGGGGAGCTGCGCGGGACGCGGCAGTTCGAGCGCGGGCGGCTCCTCCTCGGCCTCGTGCTCGTCGGCGGCCTGCTCGTCGGCGGACGGGCGAGGGGTGAGGGCGAGCGCCGGGTCGGCGGCCAGGATGCGCTGGTGGAGCGTGGTCAGCTCGGTGCCGGGCTCGATGCCCAGCTCGTCGATCAGCGCCTCGCGCGTCTCGGTGAACACGTTGAGCGCGTCGCCCTGCCGTCCGCACCGGTAGTAGGCCAGCATGAGCTGGGCGCGCAGCCGTTCGCGCAGCGGGTGCTCGGCGGTGAGCGCGATCAGCTCGGACACGACCGCGGCGTGGTCGCCCAGCTCCAGGTCGAGGTCCATGAGGGTCTCGATGACGCTGACGCGGCGTTCGGCCAGGCGGTCGCGCTGGTGCTCGGCGTACGGGCCGACGGCTCCGGCCAGCGGCTCGCCCTCGAACAGGGTCAGCGCGGCCCGCATGCCCTCGGCGGCGGCGGAGAGGCGGCCGGACTTGCGCGCGGACTCGGCCTCGGCGATGCCGCGTTCGAAGCGGGTCAGGTCGAGGGCGTCGTTGGGCAGGCGGAGCGCGTAGCCGCGGCCGATGGAGGTCAGCAGCTCGGGGCGGGAACGGGCGGGCCTGTCGGGTTCGAGGACCGTGCGCAGGCGGGAGACGTAGGTGCGCAGCGCGCCCAGGGCGCGGGGCGGCGCGTCCTCGCCCCAGACGGCGTCGATCATCTCGGCGGGCGTGACCGCCCGGCCCTCCCGCAGGAGGAGCATGCCGAGGATGGAGCGTTGCAGCGGGGTGCCCAGGTCGAGTTCCTGTCCCTCGCGCCACGCGCGGACGGGACCGAGCACGGCGAACCGCAGCCCGCCCTCAACGCTCTGACCAGCCATGCCGTCTGTCTCCTGGGCAATGGAACGATTTGTGTCCAAATGATAGATCCAGCACTACTAACCACCTAGAGCTGGGCTGATCACCGAAAGACCCGTTGATCCGCCTTTGATCCGGTGTTGACCGCGCCTCCGCATGCTGATGGTGGGCCGGACATGACACACCGACACGGGGGCGTGTCATGTAGAGCCGATGGGGACGCAGAAAAATACAGGCCCCGCCCGGAAAAGTATGGGCGGGGCCGTTGCCGATGTTCCTACGCTGCCTCTACCAGTCCGAGCCGCATGGCCAGCCGTTCTCGGACGAGCGGCCATTCGGAGTTCAGGATCGAGTAGAAGGCCGTATCTCGGACCGTGTTGTCGGCGCCTCGGCTATCCGCTCGCCGCACCCCGTCGAAGTGTGCGCCGAGGGCCTCGATGGCGGCCCGGGATCGGACGTTCCTGACATCTGCCTTGAGTGTGATGCGGTGGACGTTCCAGGTCTCGAAGGCGAGCGAGAGCATGAGGAACTTGCTCTCCCGGTTGACGCCCGTGCCCTGGGCGCAGGCGCCCAGCCAGGTGTAACCGATGTCCGCCACGGACGGGATGTCGCCCACCGCACCCCGTGTACCCGGAGGCCAGGGCATGGGGCCCTGCCAATACTCCAGGTGCATGAGACGGGTGGCACCGACCACGCGGTCGGTGTTCAGCCACCGGATGGCGAAGGGCAGCGTGCGGCCCTCCGCCTGCTCAGCCATGGCGGCCTCCACATAGGAGACCATCTCGTCCCGGCCGTCCGGGACGCGAGTGAAGGCGTAAGTGGAGCGGTCTTCACTCGCCGCGGCGACGAGATCGTCGATCACCGCGTGGCTGAGAGGTTCCAGGCGCACGGAGCGCCCGGACAAGGTGACAAGAGCGGGCATGAGCACATGATGAGGCTCACGCGGGGCGCGTGTAACCAGGCTCTCGGCACCATCTTTCCCGGGTTTCTTGATGTGCGGTGTTTCCGCAGGTCAGAGGGCTGATTTGGTGGATGGTAAACCAGCTCTTGGGGAAAGATTCGCCTAACCGTGACATGGCGCCGGGACCAGCGCCGGGTGCCGTTCACCGACGACGCCGTGACGGACCAGGGACAGCCCCTTCAAGCCCATGGACAGATGATTCAGATTTGCCGCGATCCACGGGAGTTGAAGGGGATCGGTGCTGGTCAGGGCGGTCATGCGCTCTTCGGGCGTGTCGCCGTAGAGCAGGCTCACCGCCACGCGTACGCGGGCGGCCGACGGGTCGTCGCCGAAGGCGTGTCCGGGAAGGACGCCGATGCCGTGCTCGTCCAGCAGGATCCTGGTGAGGTCGGCGGAGCCGCCCAGCCTGAGATGGCTCAGGTCGGGATAGAGGTAGAAGCCTCCCTGAGGTCGCGGCACCGAGGCGCCGATCTCCGTGAACCGCTCGTGGACGGCCCGCGCCACGATGCCGTGCAACCGGCGGCTGGCGGCGACGCGGTCGGTCAGCTCGCGCGGCTCCTCGAAGGCGTAGGTCGCGGCCTCCTGGACGGGCGCGGCCGGCGCCGACCAGATCTCGCTGGCCACCGCCAGCAGTCGGGTACGCAGCGCGTGCGCGCCCTCGGGCAGCCGGGCCACGCCGATCCGCCACCCGCCGAGCGCCAGGCTCTTGCTGAGCCCGGTGGTGATGATCGTGCGCTCGGGCGCGAGGTCGGCCGGCGAGGTGTAGACCGCCGACTCGTCGTGGACGAGGTCGCGGTAGATCTCGTCGGAGATCACGATCAGGTCCAGCTCGCGCGCCACGGCCGCCAGGCGGGCGATGGTCTCCGGCGTCGCCAGCCGGCCGGTGGGGTTGTCGGGCAGCGTGACCAGCAGGGAGCTGACGGTCCTGCCCTCGGCCCGCGCCCGGCGGACCGCCGTGACGACCAGGTCCGGGTCGGGGACCCCGCCCTCTCCTGGCGGTGCGGGCACCAGGATGGGGCGGGAGCCCACCAGATCGGCCTGCGCGGCGTAGCTGACCCAGCTGGGCATGGGCAGGACGATGTCGCCGCCGATCGCCAGGAGCAGGCCGTACAGCAGCGATTTGCTGCCCGGTCCGCAGACGACCAGCTCGGGCTCGGTCAGGAGCCCCCGTCGTGTCCAGTAGCCCGCTGCCGCGGCCCGGAGCCCGGACGCCCCCGCGACCGGCCCGTAGCCGTTGCGCTCGGAGGCGGCGGCCAGCTTGTCGCGCAGCGCCGGGTGGACGGGCAGGCCGGCCTCGCCGAAGGCCAGGTGCAGCACGCGTTCCCCGGCGCGTCGTCTTCGTTCGATGTCTTCGTTCGCCGCCAAGGTGGCGGACAAGGTCACCGTCATGTTTGTCACGTTCCCAGGGTGGTTGTATGAAGGCATCAGGACAAGCGAGGCTTTTTGTGGGTAGGCATAAGGAAGTCTGATGCTCGAATTCCGGCGTTTGGCACTGATCTGCGAGTTCGCTCGCCGTGGCAGCATCGCGGCCGCCGCCGAGTCCCTGGGCTACAGCCCGTCGGCCGTCTCCCAGCAGCTCGCGGCGCTGGAACGGGAGACCGGCACCGCGCTCATCGACAGGACCGCGCGCAGCGCGGAGCTGACCGACGCGGGACGCCGGCTCGTCCAGCACGCCGAACGCATCCTGTCAATGGTCGAGGAGGCCGAGTCCGACCTCTCCGCCCATGCGGGCACCCCTTCAGGGCGCGTCGTCGTCACCGCCTTCCCCACAGCGGCCGTGGCATTCGCGCCGGCGCTCGCGCGTTCGCTGCGCCGCCACACCGAGCTGACGCTCCGACTGGGCCAGAGCCGGTCAGGCCGGGGGATGCGGGAGGTCCAGTCGGGCGAGGTGGACATCGCCCTGGTGGACGACTGGTACGGCGCGGTCCGCGAGAGCGAGAGCCTGCGGGTCTTCCCCCTGCTGCGCGACCCCATCGTGCTCGTCGTGCCGCGCAGGCACCGGCTGGCCGACCCCGACGTGCCGCTCGACCTGCGCGAACTGCGCGACGAACCGTGGATGGCCACCCCCGACGGCGAGCCCTCGCGCCTGGCGGTGGACCGCCTGTTCCAGGACGTCGGCGGCACCCGGCCGACGCCCTGGGAGTTCGAGGGGCTGGGGACGATCCTCTCGCTCGTCGCCAAGGGCATCGGCATCGCGGCGGTGCCCGCGCTCGCGCTGGCCGCCGGGGTGCGGGGGCTGTCGGTGCGGGAGTTCCCCGGCAGCCCGGTCGGCCGCGACGTGCACGCGGTGGCCCGCAGGTCCAGCGTGCACCGGCCGTCGGTGTCGGTGACGTTGCGGGCGATCCACGTGGCCGCCCGGTACATCGCGGGCGATCTGGAACCGGTGACCCCGGCCGAGCGGTAGCGTCTGCGCATGGCGCCGACGTACGAGATCGAGCAGCTCCTGCTGTCCATGCCGAGCACCCGCACGGTCGCGGGCGTCGACGAGGTGGGCAGGGGCGCGTGGGCGGGGCCGGTGACGGTCTGCGCCGTCGTGACCGACCTGTCCGAGCCGCCGCCCGGCCTGACCGACTCCAAGCAGGTCTCGGCCGCCAAACGGGGGCCGCTCGCCGACGAGCTGACCGCGTGGGCGGCCGGCATCGGGTTCGGCGAGGCCAGCCACGCCGAGATCGACGCGCTCGGCATGACCGAGGCGCTGCGCAGGGCCGCCCGCCGGGCGCTCGAAGCCCTGCCGGTGCGCCCCGACGCCGTGATCCTCGACGGCAAGCACGACTACATCGGCGCTCCCTGGCCGGTCCGCCTGGAGATCAAGGGCGACGCGGCCAGCGTCTCGGTCGCGGCGGCCTCGGTCCTGGCCAAGGTGCGGCGCGACGCGTACATGGGGGTGATCGGGCACGATGAGTACGGCTTCGCGGAGAACGCCGGATATCCCTCGCCCGCACACCAGGAGGCCCTGGCCCGGCTCGGCCCCACGCCGCACCACCGGCTCTCCTGGTCCTACCTGGACGACCTGCCGCGATGGCGGCATCTGAAGCAGGTCAGGGATCCGCTCGTGGGTGAAGGGCAGGCCGCGCTGTTCGGCTGAGCCGTAGGATCGGGGGAGTGCGGATCGGGATCTTCGTCATCGCGGCGTGCTTTCCCGGCCAGGATCCCGGGCGGGTCCTGCGGAACTCGGTGGAGCTGATCGAGGCCGCCGAGGCGGCCGGGTTCCACGACGCCTGGATCGCCGAGCATCACTTCATGTCCTACGGCGTGTGCCCGTCGGCCGTCACGCTGGCCGCCGTGGCCGCGGGGCGTACCAGCCGGATCGGGCTCGGCACGGCGGTGAGCGTGCTGTCCTCGCAGCATCCCGTCGCGCTGGCCGAGCAGGCGGCCATGCTCCACCACCTGTCGGGCGGGCGGTTCACGCCCGGCGTCGGCCGGGGCGGCCCGTGGGTCGACCTGGAGGTGTTCGGCACCGGGCTCGACCGGTTCGAGCGAGGGTTCGCCGAGTCGCTCGACCTGCTGGTCGAGGCCCTGTCAGAGGGGTCGGTGGCGGCCGAGGGGGAGTTCTTCCGGTTCAGGGAGGTCGCCCTGGTGCCGCGGGCCCGGCTGCGGCCCGTGGTGGCCTGCACGTCGGGCTCGACGGTGGCGCTGGCGGCCGAGCGCGGGCTGCCGATGCTGCTCGGCATGCACATCGGGGATCGGGAGAAGGCCCAGCTGGTCGCCGAGCACGTCGCGCGCGGCGGGAGCCCGGCGGGGCACCTGGCGGCGGGGGTGGCCCACGTGGCCGACTCCACCGAGGCGGCCGTCCGCGAGCTGAAGGAGTCGATGCCCGCGTGGCTCGGCCCCGGGCTGGCCGGCTACCTGCCGGTGGACGACCGGCCACGCCCCGCACGGGACGTCGCCGCCTACGTCGACCTGCTGACGCGCATCCACCCGGTGGGCTCGCCCGCCCACTGCGCCGAGGTGCTGCTGCGCACGGCCGGGAGCACCGGCATCGAGCACGTCATCCTGACCGTCGAGGGCATCGGCGACCACCGGCGGGCCCTGGAGGACGTGCGCCGCATCGGCGCGGAGGTCCTGCCCCTGCTGAGGGGCTGACGGGCGAGCCGGGACGGCCCGGCTCGCCCGTGGGTTCAGCAGTCGACCAGCTCCGGTTTCTGGTTGAGGATCTGGGCCCGCGGGGTCACGAACTCGTCGAGGGCCTTGGTGGCCGACGGGTCGAAGACGGCGACCCGGTGGCAGTTCTGGAAGGCCAGCCGTACGCCGAAGTGGCGTTCGAGCGCGCCGCGCATCGCGTCGCTCGCCAGACACCGCAGGAGCTGGCCACGGGCCTCCTCGGACGGCGGTGGCACCTGGTTGTCGGCGAACTCGGCTCCGCTGCGCTCGCGTTCGGTGACCAGCTCACTGATCATCGACCACGCGTAGGGGAGCGAGTCGCGGACGCAGGCGACGAACGCGGCGTCGTCCACGTCTCCGGCTCGGGCCTGGTCCAGCAGATCGTTCGGGACGGTCAGCGACATGCTGTCTCCTCTCGAAGGGGATCGAATCTGACGTTATGCGGGGGAAGAGGGTCGCTCCAGATGCCTGGAGGTGTGGTTTACGGGCCGTAGACGAAGTCAGGATCGATCTGCTCGGCCAGGTCGGCTCCCGTACGGGCGTTGCCCCACGCGCGGGCGTTGCGCAGGTGGAACTCCGCGGTCTGGCGGCCGAAGCGCGCCCAGTCCTTCTCCTGCCCGTCGAGCGTCTTGCACAGGACGGCGAGCGCGTCGAGGTTGGCCGGCTCCAGGTCGTCGAGGGTGAAGTGGCGGCCCTGCTCCATGGCGCGCACCGCCGAGGAGTGCTCCATCCACGTCAGCAGGTCGTCGCCGACGTGCTCGCGCAGGAACTCCACGTCGGACGGCCCGTGGACCTTGTTGCCGACCACGGCGAGCGCGACGTCGTACTTGGCGGCGTGGTCGCGGTACTGCTGGTAGACGCTCACGCCCTGCCTGGTGGGCTCGGCGACGAGGAAGGTCAGGTCGAAGCGGGTGAACAGCCCCGAGGCGAAGGAGTCGGACCCGGCGGTCATGTCGACCACGACGTATTCGCCCCGGCCGTCGACCAGGTGGTTGAGCAGCAGCTCGACCGCGCCGACCTTCGAGTGGTAGCAGGCCACGCCGAGGTCGTCGTCGTCGAACGGGCCCGTGGCCAGCAGGCGCAGGCCGTGAGGGGTGGTCACGGCGTAGTCGAGCGCGGCCAGGTCGTCGAAGCGCAGCAGGCGCGAGCCGCGGCCCGGCGGGGTGGTCTTGACCATGGTCTCGGCCGAGGCGATGCGCGGGTTGTCGCCGCGCAGCAGGTCTTTGATCGCGGTGAGGTGGGCCCCGAGCGGCTCGGGCTGGGCGTCGAGGCCGAGCACCAGGGCCAGGTGCTGGTTGATGTCGGCGTCCATGACGACCACCGGGTCGCCCTGGCTCGCCAGGTGCCGTGCGAACAGCGCCGAGATCGTCGTCTTCCCGCTGCCGCCCTTGCCGACGAATGCCACTCTCACGTGCGCTCCCTGAAATGACGATGAAAATCGTTTCCGTTGGGCCCGGGCACCATCATGCCACACTCCGTGCACGGGTGATGGCTGTCGGGAAGGTGAGGGTTCAGCCGCAGGCGGCGTCGAGGCTGACCGGGTTCTCCGGGTCCTGGGTCGGCTCGGCGGAGTGGTGCGCGCTCGCCGACCGGTTGGCGGGGCGCTCGTCCAGGGACTCGGAGACCTTGCGCCTGATCAGGTACCAGTCGGGCGTGACGGTGCTGATCAGCGGCGGGACGAAGCTCAGGCTCCTGATCCTGGCGTCCTTCACCTTGTCCGACAGCTCGATCAGGGCCGGCAGCAGGTCCTGGGGCACGTCGCTGGAGATGGCCCGCTTGGTGGCCGCGGCCAGCTTCTCGAAGCTCTTGAGCACGGTCATCGGGTCGGCCTGCTTGGCGACCGCGTTGAGCAGGCACTTCTGGCGGCCCATGCGGACGTAGTCGTCGCTGTCGGTGCGCGACCGGCCGTACCAGAGGGCCTCCTCGCCCGAGAGTTTGCGGGTGCCCGCGGGGAGCAGGCCCTCGCGGTACTTGCCGTACACGATGGGGTACTTGACGGTGACCCGGACGCCGCCCATCGCGTCGATGATCTCGGCGAACCCCTTCATGTCGACCATGGCGTAGTAGGGGACCGGGATGCCGAGGATGTCGCTGACGGTGCGCTTGAGCAGCGACGGGCCGCGCTTGCCCTTGGGGACGCCGGGGACCATGTCCGGGTGGTCCTCGGCGTACTGGAAGATCTCGTTGAGCAGGCCGGGGGTGTTGGGGCCGTCGCCGGTGAAGCCGAAGGGGAAGCGGCTCCGGGCCGGGCCGTGCGGGAGCTGGACCTTCTGCAGGTTGCGCGGCAGGCCGAACAGGGTGGTGGCGCCGGTCTCGGTGTCCACGCTGGCCACGGTCATGCTGTCGGTGCGCACGCCGGGACGGCCGGGGGCGGCGTCCGCGCCGATGAGGAGGAAGTTGACGCGCTTCGCGCCGTGCCACGGGTCCTGGGCGACGATGGGGGCGCTGTTGTCGGTGGGGGTGGAGAAGACGCTGCTGACGACGTCGCGGGACAGGTAGGCCAGGCGGGCCGCGTACGCGGTGGGGGCCAGGACGAGCGCGCAGAGGGCGGCTGCGAGCGTGGTGGTCAGGAAGCGTCCGGCGATGTCGGAGGAGTCGGGGCGGACGAGCAGGAACGAACGGATGATCACCGCGGTCCAGGCGAGCGCGATCACGACCAGCGCCACGGTGAGCAGGGTGAGCCAACCGGGCTGGACCGCCAGCGACAGCAGACGCGTGCTGAACGCCGTGAACACCGTGAGGATGCCGGCGAGCATCAGCACGTAGGCTGCCATCAGGGCGATGCCCATCCGATGGCGGTGGGTGGCCAGGTGTGCCACCCCCCAGAGGGCGGCCGACGCCACCGTCAGCGCAATGCTCGCGCCTAGGCCGAATTCGCGATGTTTCCCTGTCATGCCTGGTCAAACCCCCAATGCCAGCCCATCCAAGTCACCATAGTTATTGCGTTGCGGCTCAATTGAGGGTGAAGGGGCAGTGTTTGCTCAATTCCCGGTCAAGACCATCTTGAGATATAACGTGAGAGTGAGCACTCGACACGGTAGCTACGGATTCGACGCACCGTGGGCCCTCGGCGGACTGTTCTTCGGAGCGATCGTCCTGCTGGCTCTCGCGGTGGTCTCCTTCATGCTGGACATCCCCGCCGCCGGGATCGCCTTCGCCTTCGGCGGGCTCTACACGCTGGCCAGCGCGGCCAGCTACCTCTACACCACCCGCCGCGGCAAGTTCGCCGTCTGGGCCGAGCTGCTGGAGCCGCTCGAAGGCGGTGAGCGGGTACTCGACCTCGGCTGCGGGCGCGGCGCGGTGCTGCTGACGGCCGCCGCCCGGCTCACGTCCGGACGGGCCACCGGGGTCGACCTGTGGAGCACGAAGGACCAGTCGGGCAACGCCGCGGCCGTCACCCTGGCCAACGCCGCGGCGGAAGGCGTCGCCGACCGGGTCGACCTGGTCACGGGCGACATGCGCGCCCTGCCGTTCGAGGACGGCGCCTTCGACGTCGTCGTGTCGAGCCTGGCGATCCACAACATCCCCTCCGCCGAAGGTCGCGAGCAGGCCGTCCGCGAGGCCCATCGGGTGCTGCGGCCCGGCGGGCTCATGCTGGTCGCGGACTTCCGGTACGTGCCCGCCTACGAGGACGTCCTGCGCGGACTGGGCGTGATCGACATCCGCGTGCGCGACCTCGGCGCACGCCTGTGGTACGGCGGCCCCTGGTTCGGCACCACCCTGGTCGAGGCCAGAAAAGCCGCCTTGTAGGGAACGTTTGCCGTTCGTTTACCGGGTACCCAAGTGCCCTTATGAGCGACGTGGAAACCGGCACGGTAACTACCAAAGTGCCCGCACGGCTGGACCGGCTGCCGTGGTCCCGCTGGCACTGGATGATCGTCATCGGTCTCGGGACCGTATGGGTCCTCGACGGGTTAGAGGTCACCATCGTCGGCAACCTGTCCGGGCAGCTCGCCAAGCCCGGCAGCGGCCTGGACATCACCCAGGCGCAGGTCGCCGGCTTGGCCGCGGCCCTTTATGTCGCCGGGGCCTGCGTGGGGGCCCTGTTCTTCGGCTGGCTGACCGACAGGTTCGGCAGGAAGAAGCTGTTCCTGCTGACGCTCGTGGTCTACCTCGCGGCCACGCTGATGACCGCCCTGTCCTTCGACGCCTGGTGGTTCTTCCTGTTCCGGTTCATGACCGGTTTCGGCATCGGCGGCGAGTACGCGGCCATCAACTCCGCGATCGACGAGCTGATCCCGAGCCACCACCGGGGACGCATCGACATCATCATCAACGGCAGCTACTGGCTCGGCGCGGCGGGCGGCGCGCTGCTGACCGTGCCGCTGCTGAACGACCTGCCGGTCAACATCGGCTGGCGGGTGGCGTTCGGGCTCGGCGTGGTGCTCGGCCTGGCCATCCTGCTGGTACGCAGGAACGTCCCGGAAAGCCCCCGATGGCTGTTCATCCACGGACGCGACCGCGAGGCCGAGCAACTCGTGGACGACATCGAACGCCGGATCGGCGGCGACCTGCCCGAGCCGCGGGAGTCGATGACCATCCACCAGCGCAGGTCGATCGGCTTCCTCAGGATCGCGCACACGATGGTCGCGCTCTACCCCAAGCGCACGGTGCTCGGCCTGTCGCTCTTCATCGGCCAGGCGTTCCTGTACAACGCGATCACCTTCGGGTACGCCCAGATCCTGACCACGTTCTTCAAGATCGACTCGCACACCGGCTACTACTTCGCCATCATCGCGGTCGGCAACTTCCTCGGCCCGCTGCTGCTCGGCAGGCTCTTCGACACCGTCGGCCGGGTCCCGATGATCACGGCGACCTACATCGGCTCCGGAGTGCTGCTGCTCGGCACCGCCTGGCTGTTCGGCCAGGGCGCGCTGACCGCGATGACGCTGACCCTCTGCTGGTCGGCGGTGCTCTTCGTGGCCTCGGCGGGGGCGAGCGCGGCGTACCTGACGGTCAGCGAGATCTTCCCGATGGAGACCAGGGCGATGGCGATCGCGTTCTTCTTCGCGATCGGCACGGCCGCCGGAGGCATCGCGGGCCCGCTCGTGTTCGCCTCGCTGGTCGAGAGCGGCGCGCCGGGCGACACGGCGCTGGCGTTCTCCATCGGCGCGATCGTGATGATCGTCGCGGGGCTGGTCGAGCTGGTCTTCGGGGTCAAGGCCGAGCGCAAGGGCCTGGAGGAGATCGCCGCGCCGCTCACCGCCGCGCGGGCCGCATGACGCGCAGCACCTGGGTGCTGTCGGCCAGGTACAGGTGCGGAACGTCCACGAACACCCGCATCGGGCCCCGGTCCAGCTCCAGGCCGCGGGCCATGGTCGCGTGCACCTCGGCGAGCGGCAGGTAGTTGAGGTAGCTGGTGAAGGCGTTCTGGGAGCGGAAGGTGGCGGTCATGACGAGCGCGCCGTCCCGGATCCGGAACGCCACGCCGATCAGGCACGGCACCGCGTCGTACGGCTCGCCCGGGGTGGTCAGCGAGATCCACGCGCTCTTGCTGTACGGCTTGACCCGCAGCAGGTCGGCGGCCCAGGCGAGCTGCCCCCTGATCCGCGCGCCGTAGCTGTACTTGAACGGCGGCACGACCACGTCCTCGCTGAACTTCCTGCTGTACAGGGCCAGCCTCTCGGCGTCGCCGTACCGCGCGATGATCGGGTCGTCGCCCCTCACCTCGGCGATCTCGAACAGCACGGACGGCGCCTCGATCACGGGGCCGCGGTCGTCGTCGGCGAGGGTGCCCGCCGTCCAGACATGTCGCATCATCCACATCCACGCCTCCCCACATGACGCCCATGACGCAGGGCCGGGCATTCAGGTCTCCTGATTCGGGAACTCGTAGGGGTTGTGCGGGAGCCGGCGTCGCCTGGTCACGTTGCAGCGCACGTAGTAGACGGCGTAGTGGACCAGCGCGACCAGGAGGACGCCGAAGGTGAGCATGAGCAGGTTGGGCGCCTGCCCGCAGAGGCCCGTGAGGCCCACCGTCAGGTAGGTCGAGTTCGCCAGCGCCAGCGTCATCACGTTGATCCCGGGCCAGGCCAGCGGCGCGTACGTCTCCGGGAAGCGCGGGTCGGTCGGCAGGTTCGGGCTCCAGCCGAGCCGGTCCTTGAGCCTGGAGGCGTAGAGCAGGCGGAAGTTGTTGATCGCGCGGGCCGTCCTGGCGTGCGCGTCGACCGCCTCGATCAGCCGCAGGAACGGCAGCACGCTGAGCACCCCGAACGCCGTGACCAGGGCGAACAGGTACCACGGCACGCGCTGCCAGTCCGTGAGGCTCTGCGGGTCCACCACCTTGGCGCTGGTCAGGGCGATGGCCGCCAGGAACGGCCCCGACAACAGGCTCAACGCGAGCCTGGTCATCTTCAGCCGTTCTTCCTTCGCGGCCAGGTGGACCGCGTAGATGCCGGTGAAGTCCACGGCGGCGAGCTGGAGGAAGTGACTGGACTCAAGCCCGTCGTCCCGGATCATCATGCGAGGGGGGATCTTTCGCATGTGCGCTCCTGTAGTGCGTGACTCCAGTATTAACGCGATTCACCGGGTTGTGGAGGCGATTCCTACCAATTGTTCCAACAAATCTCAACCGACGCCCGTCAACTGCGACGACATCCTCGCGACGTGGTCGATGTAGGCCGTCGGGAGGCCGTACAGGAGGGGTGCGATCTCCTTGTCGTGGATCACCGGCAGGGCGGCCAGCGCGTCGGAGGCCAGGCCGCGGCAGAACTCCAGCGTGTTGGGCACCAGGTCGCCCGCGCGCAGCCTGCACAGCGCCTCGGCCACCTGCTCGTCGGTCATGTCGCGGCCGAGCAGGTCGCCCAGGTCGGTGCCCGACAGCAGCAGCGGCAGGCTGTAGACGCCCTGCCGCAGGTCGTTGCCGGTCGGCTTGCCGAGCTGGGCGCTGGAGGCGGTCAGGTCGAGCAGGTCGTCCAGCACCTGGAAGAGCAGCCCGAACTTCTCGCCGTACGCCGCCACGCGGGCCCGGTCCTCGGCGGAGGCCCGCGCGCAGACGGCCGCCACCAGGCAGCCGGCCCGGAACAGCGCGGCGGTCTTGCCGGTGATCGAGCGCAATGCGCTCTCCCGGGTCCTGACCGGGTTGAACAGCTCGCTCGTCTCCAGGTACTGGCCCTCGGCCAGCTCGACCACGGTGGCCGCGAGCACCTCGGCGACCGGCCTGGAGACCGCGGTAATGGCCGCCAGGCCCGCCCTGGCCAGCATGAAGTCGCCGATCACCAGCGCCTTGCCCTCGCCCAGCTCGGCGTTGAGCGTACGGGTGCCGCGCCGCTCGGTCGCCCGGTCCATGAGGTCGTCGTGCACGAGCGAGCCGGCGTGGATGAGCTCGACGCAGGCGGCGGCCGTGATCACCCGGCGGTCGGGGGCCCTGCCGAGGGCGAGCGAGGTCGCCAGCGTCAGCGCCGGACGCAACCGCTTGCCTCCGGCGCCGACGATCCGCCCGGCGCCCGCGTTGATCCCCGGCAGCGCGGACGAACCGCTGAGCCGCCTGATCCTGGCCTCGACCTTGAGCAGACCTTCGGCGACGGCGGGGCTGTTCACGAGTTGCTCCATGGGATCAAGCCTGCTCCTGAGCCGCTGTGCCGCGCCTGAGAGACGCTGAGGACGCTCTCAGCCCGAGGGTCGACCCTGACATCGTGTGAGCCGGTACGACAGGATGTCCCCCGGGCTTAGGAGGACATCATGGGAATGGCGGAGCGGGTCGAGGCGGCCCTGAACGCCGGCACGGCGCCCAACCTGCACGCGGTCGTGGTCATGCGGGGCGGCGAGGTCGTCGTCGAGCACTACGGCGCGGGCGTCGACCAGCGGATCACGGAGGAGCCCCGGCACGTCGTGTTCGACCGGGACACGCCGCACGACGTGCGGTCGGTCACCAAGAGCGTGGTCGCCCTGCTGTACGGCATCGCCCTGCGCGACGGGCTGGTGCCGCCGCCGGACGCCCGACTGGTGGAACAGTTCCCCGAATATCCGGATCTGGTGGCTGATTCCGAGCGGGCTCACCTCACCGTCGAGCACGCGTTCACCATGACGCTCGGGCTCGACTGGAACGAGGACCTGCCGTACACGAGCCCGGCCAACAGCGAGCTCGCGATGGAGCTCGCCCCCGACCGGTACCGGTTCGTCCTGGAACGCCCTGTGGTCGAGGAAGCCGGGAAACGGTGGCGGTACTGCGGCGGCGCCTCGGCGCTGATCGGCGGGCTCATCGCGCGGGGCGCGGGCGAACCGCTGGAGGAGTACGCCACGAAGGTGCTGTTCGAGCCGCTCGGGATCACCCGGTCCGAGTGGACCAAGGGCGCGGACGGGGTGGCCATGGCCGCGTCCGGGTTGCGGCTGCGGCCCCTCGACCTGGCCGCACTCGGACGGCTCGTGCTCGGCGGCGGGCTCGGCATCGTCCCCGAGCAGTGGGTGCGCGAGATGACGCGGCCCCGCGTCGTCATCGACGGCACCTTCCGCTACGGCTACCAGTGGTACGTCAGCACCGGCGACCGGCCGTGGACCGAGGCCATCGGGAACGGCGGCCAGCGGCTGCTCGTGCTGCCCGGCGAGGAGCTGGTGGTGGCGGTGACGGCCGGCGACTACAACGGGGAGCAGGTGAGCGCCACGGCCGTGCTGGACGCCGTCCTCGACCGGTGAGCCGGTCACGGGAGCAGCAGGACGCGGCCCGTGGCCGCCCGCGACTCCAGGAGGCGATGGGCCTCGGCCGCCTCGGCCAGCGGCAGGGTCCCGTGGACGGCGGCCCGGCTGCGTCCTGAGCCGAGCCGGGCGAGCATCTCGGGGTAGTGCGTGCCGAACACCTGGCCCGCCCAGCCGGGGCCGCTGCAGCCGACGACGGTCAGGCCGCGCTCCATCAGATCGGCGGCCGTGACGGCGGCGGGCTCGCCGCTGAGCATGCCGTAGAACAACATCCGTCCGGTGCCGGGGACGAGCCGGTCGAGCACCCGCCGGGCCGACGCGCCGCCGATCGACTCGAAGACCACGTCGATGTCCGGCAGCGCGTCCGGCCAGGCCGGGTCGCCGTGGTCGACGGCCTGGTCGGCGCCGAGGTCGAGGGCCCGCCGCAGCTTGGCCGGCGAACCGGCGGTGGCGATCACCCGGGCCGCCCCGAACTCCTTGGCGTGCGCCACCACGTGCCCGCCGACCGCGCTCGTGCCCGCCTCGACCAGCACGGTCTCCCCGCCGTCGAGCCGGGCCCGGTGCAGCAGGGCGAGGGCGATCGCGCCGGGCGCGGCCCCGGCCAGGGCCTCCAGGGGCGTCACGTCTTCGGGGACGGAGCAGGTCATGGCGGCGGGCATGGCCACGTACTCGGCGTAGGCGCCGAGGCCGCCGGTCACTCCCACGCGGACGGTGCCGAGCAGGCCGCCGTCCACGCCCTCGCCCACCTCGACGACCTCGCCGACCGCCTCCGCGCCGAGCACGGCGGGCAGCGGCAGCGGGAACGGCAGCGCGCCCGAGCGGATCTGCGTCTCGGCATGGCTGACGCCGATCGCCTGCGCGCGGACGACGACCTGGCCCGCGGCGGCGCGTGGGCGGGGCAGATCCACGGGTCGCAGGGCCTCGGGGCCGCCGGTCGCGTCGAGCTGGATGGCGAGCATGGTTGTTCCTCCCATATCTGAACCGCTGGTCCAGTTAATATATGGACCGCTGGTCAATTTTGTCCATGGGAAACAATGACCGGATGGAACGTCGAGAGCGGGCCGACGCCGCGCGCAACAGGCGGGCGATCCTGCGGGCGGCCGAGGAGCTGCTGCGCCTGCACCCGCCCGAGCAGGTCTCCGTCGAGCGGGTCGCGGTGGCCGCGGGCGTGGGCAAGGGGACGGTGTTCCACCGCTTCGGCAGCCGTACGGGGCTGATGCGGGAGCTGATGAGCGAGCGGGCCCACGAGCTGGACCAGGCGGTGGCCGAGGGGCCGCCGCCGCTCGGCCCCGGAGCGCCGCCCGTCGAACGGCTGGTCGCCTTCCTCGGAGCGGTGGCCGAGCTGGCGGCGCGCAACGGCAACCTGGTCGCCGCGCACGAGCACGCGGTGGCGACGAGCAGGTCCGAGCCTCGCGAGGCCAACCCGATCTACGTCGGCTGGCACCGGCACGTCACCGCGCTGATCACCGAAGGACGGCCGGACGTGGACGCGGACGAGATCGCCCACCTGCTGCTCGGGTCCCTGCACATGGAGCCGATCGCGAGCCGGCTGCGCGCCGGGGACAGCGCGCGGCTCGCCCGCAGCTTCGCCGCCCTCGCCGAAGGGCTGCTCGGCAGGCCCGCCTCCTGAGCGGATTTACCGATCGCTGGGTTGAAATTTGATCATGTGGGCGTCTGTGGCGCCCCGGGTCGCGGGTATCTGGGCTCCGAACCCAAGAGGACTGCCATGATCTTCCGTATTCGATCCGTCCCCGCCTGTTCGGTGCTGGCGGCGGGCGCCTTGCTGCTCGGCGGAGCCGGGGCCGTCTCGGTTCAGAGCGCTGCCGCCGCCCGGACGGGGGCGACGGTGCCCGGGGCCACCGATCCGCCGAGCTGCTGCGGCCACCACTGCGAGCACTGCCCGCCCGGCCGCCCCGGCCCGCCCGGTCCGCCGGGCGAGCCCGGCCGGGACGGTGTCCTCGGCTGGGAGCTCGTGCAGGAGGAGTTCACGAATCCGCCGTTCTCGTCCACGCCCCGGAGCGTCACGTGCAGCGCGGGCAAGCGGGTGGTGAGCGGCGGGTACACCCTGCCCGACACGATCTCGCCCAACGCCTCCCGCCCGGCGGGGACCAACGGCTGGGAGGTGGCCCCGCCCAGCAACTACGGCTTCGCGTACAACTTCACCGTCTACGCGATCTGCGCCCTTGCGGACCCGGGGGTCTAGCTCGCGGGGGGCGGTGTCAGAGGGGGAGGGTGGTGGCGGCGGCGTGGAAGGCGGCGACGGCCGCGCGGACCGCCGGATGGTCGCCGTAGCCGCGGCGGAAGGCGGCCCGCGTGCGGCGGCTCAGGGGAAGGCGGGTCAGCGAGACGCCGCCGGGCGGGGTGAGCGCCGCCAGCCGGGGCACGAGCGCGACGCCCTGACCCGCGGCGGCGAAGGCGAGCACGGTGTCGAAGTCGTCGATGTGGTGCCGGACCCGCGGCTCGAAGCCGGCCGCCTGGCAGGCCCTGATCGCCATGGTGTGGCAGAGCGTGCCCGGCTTGCTCAGGATCCACGGATCGTCGCGGGCGTCGGGGACGCAGGCGCGGTCGGTCAGGTACATCGGCTCGGTGAACAGCGGTTCGGTCTCGATGGAGGCGTCGGTGACCGGGGGCACGAAGTCGTACTCGTGCACGAGGGCGACGTCGAGCTCGCCCGCCCGCAGCGCCGCCGAGACGTCGGCGGGGTCGATCTCGGCGACCATCGGCTCAAGGCCCGGGTACGCGCCGGTCAGACGGGCCAGCGCGGGCGGCAGCAGCACACGGGTGGCCGTCGGGAACGCGCCGATCCGCAGCGGGCCCGACGGCCCGCCCCGGGCGGCGGCGAGCGCGGCCGAGGCGCGTTCGAGCTGTTCGAGCACGGCCTGCGCGTGCTCGACGAGCAGCAGCCCGGCCGGGGTGAGGGTGACCGTGCGGCCGGTGCGTTCCAGCAGCGGCACGCCCGCCTCCCGCTCCAGCGCGCTGAGCTGCTGCGAGACCGCCGAAGGCGTGAACGTGACCGCCTCGGCCACGGCGGTGATCGTGCCGCGCCTGGCCAGCTCGCGGAGCAGGTGGAGCTTGCGAGGATCGAGCATAAGTTCATCTTAAGCTCGAACGAAGAAATCCGAACTGGACCTAACAGGTCGTCGGGCGGCAGGCTCGGAGCATGCTGAGAGGAATCCACGTACCGCTGGTCACGCCGTTCACGTCGTCGGGCGAGGTGGCCGCCGACGCGGTCGAGAAGCTGGCCGGGCAGATGCTCGACGAGGGCGCGGCCGGGCTGGTGGCGCTGGGGACGACGGCCGAGGTGGCCGCCCTCGACCCCGCCGAGCGGGCGCTGGTGGTCGAGACCTGCGTCCGCGTGTGCGCCGGACGCCGGGCGGTGCTGACCGTGGGCGTGACCGGGAACGACACCCGGACGACGGCCGCGGCGCTGCGCGAGCTGCCCGCCGGGGTGGACGCGGCCCTGGTGACCGTGCCGTACTTCCTGCGGCCCGGCGAGCGCGGTGTGATCGCGCACTTCGAGGCGCTGGCCGAGGCGTCACCCGTGCCGCTGGTGGTCTACCACATCCCCTACCGGACGGGACAGGCCGTGGGAGCCGAGACCCTGCGGCGCATCGGGGCCCATCCGAACGTCGCGGGCGTCAAGTACGCCGCGGGCGGCATCGACCAGGACACGATCGACCTGCTCGCGGACCTGCCCGACAAGTTCGAGGTGCTCGGCGGCGACGACGCGTTCGTCTCGCCGCTGCTCGCCCTCGGCGCCTCCGGCGGCATCCTGGCCTCGGCGCACCTGCTGACCAGGAGCTTCGTCGAGCTGGTGGACGCCTGGCAGGCCGGTGACGTGGCCACCGCGCGTCCGCTCGGGCACCGGCTGGCGCAGGTCTCCCGCGCGCTCTTCGCCGAGCCCAACCCGACCGTGATCAAGGGCGTCCTGCACGCCAGGGGCCTGATCCCCACGCCGGACGTGCGGCTGCCGCTGCTGCCCGCCTCCGCCGCCGCGGTGTCACAGGCCGACCTGGTGGCGGTACATCCAGGCCAGTGACTCCTGGCTCGCGCTCCGCTTCAGGAACATCGGCAGCATCAGGTCGCGGAAGACCCGGGCGACCGGGCCCGCGGCCTTGCTGTTGCTGATCGTCCTGGAGTAGGCCACCACCCGCTCGACCCTGGGCCGCCGCTCGGCCTCGAAGCGCTCGAACGCCTCGCGGTGGCCCTTCGCCTCCCGCAGGCACCTGGCCAGCACGATCGCGTCCTCGACGGCCAGCGAGGCGCCCTGGCCGGAGCTGGGCGAGGTGGCGTGGGCGGCGTCCCCGGTGAGCAGGACGCGGCCCTTGTGCCAGACGGGCACCGGCGGCAGGTCGTACACCGGCAGCGCCAGGTCGACCGGGCCGCGGCGGACGACGTCGGCCGAGACGTTCGCGTCGCCCTCGAACGCCTCCACCAGGACCGGCTTCCAGTCCGCCGGCACGTCGCCGAGCCGCCTGGGCAGGTTCGCGAACCACCACGTGTCGCCCGACTCGGCCACCGTGTAGCCGAAGAAGGCCCGCTTGCCGAAGATCATGTTGTAGACGCCGGGCTCGCCGCCGACCCCGGCGTCCCGGACGATGCCGCCGAAGCTGTACAGACCGCTGTAGCGCGGGCCGGGCGCGCCGGGGTCGAGGAGCGAACGGGTGCGTGAGTGCACGCCGTCGCAGGCGATCAGCAGGTCGCCGGTGGCCGAGGTGCCGTCCTCGAAGGTGGCCACGACCTCGTCGCCGGTGTCCTCGTAGGAGACCAGGCGTTTGCCGTACGTGATGGGGATGCCGCGCCGGGCGGCCTCGTCACGCAGGGAGCCGTAGAGGTCGGAGCGGAGCACGGTGTGGCTGACCGTGCCGTCGTCGAGCCGCAGGCCGTTGGCCACCTCGCCGAGGCGCTTGCCGGTGCCGCTCCACATGACCATGCGCGGGGTGGGGATGGCCGACGACAGCGCCTCGCGGTGGACGCCGAGCACGCGCAGGGCGGCCAGGCCGTTGGAGGCCAGGTTGAGGAACGAGCCGACGTTCTCGGCGCCCCGCCCGTACGCCTCGTGGATCTCGGCGTCGATGCCGACCGCCTGGAGGGCCATCGCCGTAACCGGACCGCCGATCCCGCAGCCTATGACCAGAGCCTTCATGGTGATATCCTTTCGTTCGACCGAACGAAATATATGAGAGCGGGCAGCGGGATGTCCAGAGATATTTCGGTGCATCGAAAGAAATTGTTGGACGAACTGGTCGAGGCGGGTCGCGAGAGCAGCAACGCCGCGGTCATGTACCACAGCGCCATGGGTGAGCGGCTGGGCCTGGGGATGACCGAGGAGAAGACGCTCGACCTGCTTCAGCGCCTCGGCCCGCTGACCGCGGGGGAGCTGTCCCAGCACACCGGCCTGGCCCCGGCCTCGGTCAGCGGGCTGATCGACCGGCTGGAGGCCAAATGGCTGGTCCGCCGGGTGCGCGACACCAAGGACCGGCGCCGGGTCATCGTGGAGATCAACTGGGAGCGGCTGGCCGGCTTCGGCGAGCTGTTCGAGCCGTTCGTGGCCGCGATGTCCGGCCTGTACGACCGCTACACCGACGAGGAACTGGCCCTGATCGTCGACTTCCTCCGGCGGTCCACGGCCCTGCAACGGGAGGCCACCACGGAACTGCGGGCCGAATAAAGGGCTGTACAAAGATCCCATTACGGGCTATCGTGTCCGGCGATATGGGTTACTGCTTCCTGTGATTCTCACGCCCGAGGCGCATCCGCGTTGAGCCGACAGCTCCGCCGCGCCTCGTACCGGTCATATCCGCGTTGAGACAAGGAGGTGGAGCCTCTATGCGTACTGCTGCCCAATTGGCGCTGACCGAGATCACCAAGCGTTACGACACCCGGGCCGTCCTGGACCGTGTGTCGCTCACCGTCAGGCCCGGCGAGCGGGCCGGCGTGATCGGCGACAACGGCTCGGGCAAGTCCGCGCTGCTCAAGCTCATGGCAGGCGTCGAACGTCCGGACAACGGCGAGCTGACCGTGGTCGCGCCCGGCGGCGTGGGGTACCTCCCGCAGTCGCTGGAGCTGCCGCCGCACGCCACCGTGGCCGCCGTCGTGGACCTGGCCCTGGCCGAGCTGCGCGAGATCGAGGCGCGGATGCGCGCGCTCGCCGCCACCGACCTGGACGCCTACGCCAAGGCCGTCGCCGAGTTCGAGGCGCGCGGCGGCTACGAGGCCGACACCCGCGTGGACGTCGCGCTGCACGGCCTCGGCCTGCCCGGCCTGGACCGGGACCGCCCGGTCTCCACGATGTCGGGCGGCGAGCGGTCGAGGCTGGCCCTGGCCGCGACGCTGGCCGCCGCGCCGGAGCTGCTGCTGCTCGACGAGCCGACCAACGACCTGGACGACCAGGCCGTCGCCTGGCTCGAAGAGCGTCTGCGCGAGCACCGCGGCACGGTCGTGGCGATCAGTCACGACCGTGAGTTCCTCGACCGGGTCACCACGGTGATCCTGGAGGTCTCCGCCGGACGGGTGCGCCGCTACGGCGACGGCTACCCCGGCTACCTCACGGCCAAGGCCGCCGAACGGGCCGCGCACGTGCGGGCCCACGAGGAGTGGCGGTCCGAGCTGGCCCGGCACGCCGGTCTGGTGACGGCCAACGCCGGGCGGATGGCGGCCGTCCCGCGGGCGATGGCGAAGGCCGGGATGGGCACCGGCGCGTGGCGGGCGCGGTCGCGTACGCACGGTGCGGCCGGGCGCGTCCGGCAGTCGCAGCAGCGGATGCGGTGGCTCAGGGAGCACCCGGTGCCACCGCCGCCCGTCCCGCTGCGGTTCACCGCCTCCATCGCCACCTCCGTCCCGTCCCTCACCGACGTGCCGGACGGGCCGCCGACGGCGGTCGTGCTCGACGGGGTGCGGGTGGCGGGGCGGCTGCGGCTCGACGGGCTCACCGTGCGGCGGGGGGAGCGGCTGCTGGTCACCGGGCCGAACGGTGCGGGCAAGACCACGCTCATGCGGGTGCTCGCCGGCGAACTGCGTCCCGACGCGGGCACCGTACGCCGGGCCGGGCAGGCCGGGCTGCTCCGCCAGGAGGAACAGGCGGCGCGGCTGGACCGTACCGTGCTCGCGGCCTTCGCCGAGGGGCGGCCGGGCAGCCCCGACGAGCACGCCGACCGGCTGCTCGGCCTGGGCCTGTTCCGGCCGGGCGACCTGCGGCGGCGGCTCGCCGACCTCTCGTACGGGCAGCGCCGCAGGGTCGAGCTGGCCCGCCTGGTCAGCGACCCGGTGGACCTGCTCCTGCTCGACGAGCCGACCAACCACCTGTCGCCGATGCTGGTGGAGCAGCTTGAGGAGGCGCTGGCCGACTACGAGGGCGCGCTGGTGGTCGTCACCCACGACCGCCGCCTGCGCGCCGCGTTCACCGGCGCCCACCTGGAGCTCGCCCCAGCCCCCCGCAACGGCCGCACCCCCTGACGGCCGTGCCCGCCCGGCTCAGGGGCGGGCCCACCGACGGATGGCCGTGCCTCCCTCGGCCACCGGCCGCACTCCCCGACGGCCACCGGCCGCACTCCCCGACGGCCGCTGGCCGCCTCGCTCAGCGGTCGGATTCCCTGATGGCCGTGCCCACCTCGCCGACCCGGTCGGCGAGGAGGCCGAGGGCGCCCACGGCTCGGGTCATCGGGTCGTCGCCGTCGCCGCCCAGCGCCCTGGCCCGGAGGAAGGCCGCCTTGATGTCCGCCCAGCGCGCCGCCTGGGCGGGGGTCAGGCGGCCGCGCAGCTCGGCCAGTTTGAGCAGGTTGGCCTCGGCGTCCTGGGTGAGGGTCTGCGCCTCGCCCAGGTAGTGGTCGTCGATCACCGCCTCCAGCTCGTCGTCGTTCATGGCGGGCACGATGCGCTCGGCCAGCTTGTTCATGTTCCGGTACGACCCCTGCAACCGGTACGGCGGCTCGGTCCTGGACGCCTCCGCCTGCGACGCCGACGCGATGTACGCCGCGTTGTTGGCCAGCACCACCTCCTGGACGCGCACCAGCTTGCCCAGCACGCCGAGCACCTGGTCCAGCTCGGCCTTCCCGTACGGGTGCCGGAGCTGGTCCGGGCGGACGGCCGGGTCGCCCTTGGCCAGGCGTACCAGCAGCTCGACGTCGCCTCCGTCGCGGCCCGAGAGGGGGGCCAGCACCGGGTTGGAGGTCAGCGCGTTGTCGACGTAGCTCAGCGCGAACAGCTCGTCCTTGCCGGAGAGCACGTCGCCCAGGTTCCACACGTCGGCGCGGTTGGCCAGCATGTCCGGGATGCGGAAGCGCTGCCCGGACTCGGTGTACGGGTTGCCCGCCATGCACACCGCGAACCGCTTGCCGCGCAGGTCGTACGTGCGGGTCCGGCCGTTCCAGACGCCTTCGATGCGGCGCTGGGCGTCGCACAGCGAGATGAACTTCTGCAGCAGCTCCGGCGAGGTGTGCTGGATGTCGTCCAGGTAGAGCAGGGTGTTGTTGCCGGTCTCCAGCGCGAAGGAGATCTTCTCGACCTCCTGCCTGGCCGTGGCGTCGGGCGCGTCGGCCGGGTCGAGCGAGGTGACGCCGTGGCCGAGCGCCGGGCCGTTCACCTTGACGAAGACCAGGCCGAGGCGGCTGGCGACGTACTCCATCAGCGTGGTCTTGCCGTAGCCGGGCGGGGAGATGAGCAGCAGCAGGCCCATCTGGTCGGTGCGCTTGCCCGCGCCCGCCGCGCCGAGCTGCTTGGCCAGGTTGTCGCCGATCAGCGGCAGGTAGACCTCGTCCAGCAGCCGGTTGCGGACGAACGCGCTCATGACCTTGGGCCGGTACTCCTCCAGGCGCAGCCGGCGGCGTTCCTGCTCGACCAGCTCGTTGCGGCGGCGCTGGTAGGCCCGGAAGGCCGGAACCCGTTCCCGCCTGAAGGCGCGCGCCCTGGTCAGCAGCTCGTCGAGCCTGACCCGCAGCCTGCGGTCCTGGACGCGCGGATGCGCGCCGAGCAGGCCCTCGACGGTCTCCTCGACGGCGGCGTCGGAGTCGTGGCGGGGCAGGTCGCACAGGTGCACGGCGACGGCCTCGGCCACCTCGGGCCCCTGGCGGTAGGCGCCGATCCAGGCGTGGGCGAGCTGGAGCCGCTCGGGCAGGGGGAGCGCGGCCAGCTCCTCCTCGAACTCGCGCGTCCTGGCCGGGCCGAGTGTCTGCCTGAAGCCGTCGAGCAGGTCGCGGGCCGCCTTGCCGGTCACGAAGCCGAACGGCGTCGCGCCCAGCTCCCCGACCAGGTACTCACCCGCCAGCGCGGCCGTGCTCTCCACGCCGGGGGAGAAGGCGGCGATCTGGCCGCCGAGTTCGGCGGCCAGGGCCCCCAGGGCGGGGGTGTGGCCGAAGACCGAGCGGGCGCGGACCAGGGAGGCGGCTCTGGTGGTCAATGTTTTACGTGAAACCTCGTCCGTGCCGAAGGCCCAGAAGAGCTGGGCCGCCGCGCGGGCCTCGGGCGGGTAGCGCAGGAGTCCGGCGCCCTCGCTCAGGCGGACCAGGCTCTCCAGGACGAGGATCGCGTCGTGGTCGTGGACGCCGCGCTCGTAACCCTCGTCGTATCGCTGCTCGGCGGCCTGACGTACCAGGTCGGCCAGGGGAGCCCCGGGCCGTACGGACTCCAGGAGGGAGGCGGCCAGGTGCTCGGCCCGGTACATGTCCGGCGTCTCCGACACCAGGAGCTGGTCCCAGAACGGCCGCGTGTCGGCGAACGAGGCCGGCACGGGCGCGCGGTAGTCCGTTCCCGTGATCGCGAAGTGCAGGTCGCCGTCGTGCGGGACCAGCGTCAGGTCGATCGGCTGGGTGTTGACGGCGAAGCGGTGACGGCCGAGGCGCAGCGTCTCGCCGCCGTCGGTGAACAGGTCCAGCCGGTCCCGCAGGGCGCGGCCGGCCTCCTGCTGGGCCGCCTTGACCCGGCCGTCCAGCTCCTCGGCCCGTACGGCGTCGCCCAGGGAACGCAGCTCGGCCGCCGCCGTACGGATCCTGCCGACCATCGGATCGGTGGCGAAGTACGTGTTGACCTCGTCCATCGACCCCAGGGACGCCAGCCGCCCGGTCACACTGGCCAAAATGCGCCCGGCCGAGGCGAAGACCCGGTCGGCCCGCCGCGCCAGGCCGTCGAGCTGGGTCTGCTTCCTGGCCGAGAACGCCTCGTAGACCTCGTCCCGCCGGCCCGCGAGCTGGGCGGCGAAGTCGTCGAACTCGCCGAACCGGGCCTCCAGGTTCTCCACCTGAAGCATCAGGCGGCCGAGCTGCTCGTCGCACTTGTCCGGTGTGTCGGCCATTGCCAGCGCGCCCGTGACGGCCTGGCCGAACAGGGCGAACTCGGCGGCGAAGGCCGCGCGGCCCTCCGAGCCCAGCAGCTCGCGCCGCCGCCCGTCGAGCAGGGCCCGCGCCCGGTTCACCCCGCCCAGCACCTCGGCGATCCGGCCCAGGATCGACGTGCGGACCGTGGCGTCGGCGATCTCCAGCGAGCCGACGACCTCCGTCACCACCTCCAGGCCCTCCGCCTGCTCGGCCAGCCGGTCCGCGACGGGCGCGGCCTCGGCCACGGTCGCGATCGCGGCGGCGTCGGCGGCCAGCCCTTCGACGGCCGCGTGGTAGGCGGTGAACGCCTCCGCGCCCTCCAGGAAGGCGACCGCGCGCCTGCCGGTCGCGGCCAGCTCCGCGGTCACGGCGGCGGACAGCTCGTCCAGGCGGGCGAGGTCCATGTGGCGGACGTCGCGCAGGGTCACCAGGCGGCCCTGCTGCCTGCGCAGGCCGGCCAGCGTGGTCACCCAGGCGTCGGCGGTGGCGGGGGTGTCGGCGGCGGCCTGGCGTACCAGGTGGGTGGTCTCCTCGGCCGCCGCCGTCAGCGTGTCGGCGGCCTGGCGGGTGAGCTGCTCGACGTTCTCGTACTCGTCGAGCACCTGCTCGGCGGTGGCGCGCACGTCGGCGAGCGGCCCGGCGAGCGGCTCGGCGAGCCCGTGCTCGCCGAGCCAGTGGTAGGAGTCCGCCGCGCGGGTGCAGGCGGCGATCAGTGCCTCGAACGTGGCCTCCGACGCCGCCATCTCCTCGACCATGCGGGCCACGGACAGGCAGTCGGAGATCCCCCGCACCAGCTCGGCGTTTCCGATGCGCTCCAGGGGCCCGGTCCCGGCGGGCTGCGCGGCGGCGTAGGTGTCGGACACGTACGGCGTCTGCCACACCTGCATCGGGTGGACCCGGGTCGGCTCCTCGGAGAGGGCGCGGAAGACCACCATCGTGCCGTCGTCGAACAGGGAGTACCCGTGGCAGACGATGGGGTTGGCCACCTCCTTCCTGATCACGTTGTACGGCAGCAGCAGCGAGCGGCCGTCGCCCCGGGCATGGAAGACGTACAGGACGTCCTCGCCGTTGGGCGAGCGCACGACCCGCTCGAACTCCAGGTCCGTCACGTCCGTGTCGAACGTCTTGCTGACCCCGGTCGCCAGGTAGTAGCCGCCCGGGAAGATCAGCCCCTGGTCCTCGGGCAGCCGCTGGCAGGACTGGCCGATGCCGTCGAGCCTGGTCACCGCCTTGGTACGGGTGTTGAAGACCAGATGCCGCCAGTCCGGCTCCTTGTACGGCCTGATCCGCATGAGGACGAGCGGCCCGATCCTGGCGTACTCGACGTCGGCGTCGGCCAGCGACTGGAGGCGTTCGGTGACCGGCTCGGAGTAGACGCCCGCGCCGGTCTCCGTGTTGTTCTCGACCTTGATGGTCAGGTCGCCGCCGATCGTCTCGACGAAGACCTCGCCCTCGATCGAGATGTGCGGATGGCGGCCGAGCACGTGGTCGTCGCGGGTGGTCGGCGTCCACTCGAAGTCGTGGGACGGCGGGAAGACGTGGTCCCGCTCTCCCCGGTTGTCCAGATATCTGGGGACACCGCCGTTGCTGACCGCCCACCTGAGCACCCGCGTGTCCGCCGGGCCCGTCCGGAACACCGCCAGCAGCTTGCCCTCGACCCGCCTGAGCTGCTGGAGGCTGGTCTCCTTGTAGTACCGGTACAGCTCGGCGAAGTCCTTCCTGAACGCCGGCTCCTCCAGCGTCTCCAGCTTGCCGGTCTCGAACGTGAACGTGTCCCCGTCCCTGGTGAAGCGGTGGACGGCGAACACGTCGGCCACGGTCGTCTCCGGCTTGAGCCCGATGAAGACGTTGTAGCCGAACAACATCACCTCGCCCAGCGAGACGATGTCCCTCGGGACGCAGTTGTTCTCCGTCCTGATGCGCTCGGTGCCGAGCAGGCGCAGCTCCGCGCCGCCGAAGACGCGCAGCCGCTGCCCGTTGACCTCCTCCGCCGCGACCGCCAGGGCCTTGGCCTGCGCCTGGAGACGGTTCCTGAGAACCTCGTAGGTCCCGGCTTCCAGCTCGGTGGTGCTCACGTCAGCCCTTCGCCGCCGCCAGCGCGGCCACCGGGGAGTCGGCCAACCCGAGCCGCCGCGCGGTCTCCAGCAGCTCGCCGAGCGCCGACGACTGCGGGCCGCCGTCCTGGATGAGCCGCATGAGCAGCGCCGAGACGGTCAGGTTCTTGATGTCCTCGGTGCGCACCCCGCCGACCACGCTCGCGATGTCGGCCGCCAGGCTGGCCGTCCCGTTGAGGTACGGCTGCACCAGGGCCCCGGCCACCTCCGAGTGGCCGACGAAGCCGTCCACCGCCTTGCCCGTGGTGATCGAGCCGACGACCTTGTCGAAGAACATCGTGTCGCCGCCGACGATGTCGATGTTGGCCTTGGACAGGCCCGCCGCCAGCACGCTGGCCTGCGACTCGGCCACCTGGCGGGTGACGTCGATGTGCTTGAGCCTGATCTCCTTGTCGGCCTCCAGGCGCAGGCGGTACTCCTCGTGGCCCCGGCTGGCCTCGTCCAGGGCGGCCATCGCGGCGGCCTTCTGGGTCAGGCCCTCGGCCTCGGCCTTCAGCTTCTCGCCGATCGCGGTGGCGCCGGCCAGCGCCATGGCCTGCTCGCCCTCGGCCTGCGCCTTGAGCCGGTCGCCCTCGATCAGCGCCATGGCCCGCGCGCCCTCGGCCTCGGCCCGCAGCTTCTCGCCCAGGGACGCCGCCTCCGCGCGGCCGACCTTCTCGATGGCGTCCGCGTCGCGCTCCTTGACCTGCACCTGCGCCAGCCCGGCCGCCGCGGACTCGGCCTGGACGCCCTCCGCGAGCCGGATCTTGGCCCGCGCGTCCAGCTCGGCGGCCTGCTGCCGGGCCTCGGCCAGCACCAGCTCCTCGCGGGCCCTGAACTTCGACGCCGCCTCCGCCGCCTCGGCCGCCTTGATGTCCTTGACCAGGTTCTCCTGCGCCTCGGCCTCGGCGGCGATGATCACCTGCTGGCGGGTGCGCTCGGCCTCCTCGACCACGCGCAGCCGCTTGATGCTCTCCTCCTGCTCGGCCACCGTCTTGTCGACCGCGATGCGCTCCCTGATGACCTCGGCGATCGACCGCTTCTCGGTCTCGACCTCCTTGTCCTTGGCGATGCGCGACAGCTCGGTCTCCCGCTCCCGGGCGATGACCTCCAGCAGGCGGTCCTTCTCGATGCGCTCGCTCTCGATCGCGATCACCCGTTCGCGGTTCTTCTCGGCGACCGCCACCTCGCGGGCCTGGTTCTCGCGCTGCACGCCGAGCTGCTCGTCGGTCCTGATGTCCGCCGTCTGCGCGCGCAGCCGCTCCTCGGCCTGCACGCGGGCGATCTCCGCCTCCTCGCGGGCCTTGACCGTCTCGATCTCGCGGCGCTGCTTGAGCTCGGCGTCGGCCTGGCGGCGCTGGAGTTCCAGGATGGCCTCGCGGGCGTCCACGTTCTGGCGGGTGATCTCCTTCTCCTCGGCCCGCTGGAACTCGTTGGTCCGTACGTGTTCCAGCGCGGTCAGCTCGGTGATCTTCCTGATGCCCTGGGCGTCCAGGATGTTGCTGGAGTCGAGCTGGGTGAGCGCGGTCTGCTCCAGGTAGTCGATGGCGGCGTCTTCGAGGCTGTAGCCGTTCAGGTCGGTGCCGATGAGCCGGATGATCTCGTCGCGGAACTCGTCCCGCTTGGTGTAGAGGTCGACGAAGTCGAGGTGCTTGCCGGCCGTCTTCAGCGCCTCGGAGAACTTGGCGCTGAACAGCTCCTGGAGCGTGTTCTCGTCACTGGCCCTGGCGGTGCCGATGGCCTGGGCGACCTTGATGACGTCCTCGGCGGTCTTGTTCACCCGGACGAAGAACGTGATCTTGATGTCGGCCCTGATGTTGTCCCGGCAGATCAGCCCCTCGCGGCCGGTACGCGTGATCTCGATGGTCTTCACCGAGATGTCCATGGTCTCGGCCTTGTGGACGACGGGCAGCACGATGGCGCCGGTGAACGTCACGTCCACCTTGTTGACCTTCGACACGATCAGCGCCTTGCCCTGTTCCACCTTGCGGAAAAGGCGGCCGATGATGACGAGCAGGCCAATCACGATGACCAGGACGACGGCGAGAAATACGCCGAAGCCCGTGGAGATGACGTCCATCAGATCTCGCTTTCGTAGGGCATGACCCAGAAGAATTCGCCGTCTTTGTCGTATTGGAAGATGAGTGCTTTGTCGCCGCGGGCCAGGCGGTCCCCGCCGGTCGTGCGGACCTGGACGACGGCGGTCGAGCCGTCCTCGGCGGCGACCTCGGCCTGGCCGAAGTCGGGGGTGGCGGCCCCGGTGCGGATGACGCACGGGCGGCCCACGAGGTCGTCGCGCGAGTGGCGTCCGCCGTCCGGGAAGGCCCTGCGCAGCGGCCTGATCAGGGCGCGCGTGGCGAGCCAGGCGCCCGCCGCCGCGGCGAAGGGCGCGGCGGCCAGCGCGGCGTCCGGCAGCACCTGGCCGCCGATCAGGGCCAGCAGCCAGGCGATCGCGACCAACAGGGAGATCGCGATCCCGGCGGGCACGCCCCCGAACCCCAGCCACGGCGCGTCGTGGTCGAGGTCGAGCAGGCCGGCGATGACGGCCAGCCAATAAGCCACGACGGCCACGAGGAGGAAAGTGAAAATAACTGTCGGAAAGCTCAGAGCGGCGTGGAAGAACTCGGTCATCAGCCCTCGGTTTGCCCATCCCCCGGTGTGTCCTGACGGACTATATACATATAAAGCGCGACTAAAGCGGAAAGTTCCCGACTTCATATCGAAAGTTGTCCGACTTGACCTCAAGCAGGGTTGAGGTAGCACGCTCGTCGGCATGAGCGATGTGATGAGGGCGGCGGCGTTCGCCGAGCCGGGCGGACCCGAAGTGCTGAAGGTGATGGAGGTGCCCGCGCCGCAGGCGGGCCCGGGAGAGGTGCGCGTACGCGTGCGGGCGGCCGGTGTGCAACCCTTCGACACGGCCGTACGGGCGGGGTGGCTGCCGCCGTACCTGGGGGACGTGCCCTGGCCGCGCATCCCTGGCAACGAGTTCGCCGGCGTGGTCGACCAGGTGGGCGACGGGGTCACCGGGGTGTCGGCCGGGGACGAGGTGCTGGGCTTCTCGCGGCTGTACGCCTACGCCGAGTACATCGTGGTCCCGGCCGCCGACGTGGCGCCCAAGCCCGCCGGGACGCCCTGGGAGGTGGCCGGCGGGCTGACGTCCGGCGTCCAGACGGCCGAGCTGGCCCTCGACAGCCTGGGCGTCGCCGCCGGCGAGACGCTGCTCGTGCACGGCGCGGCCGGGTCCGTGGGCACGGCGGCCGTGCAGATCGCCCGCATGCGCGGCGCCACGGTGATCGGCACCGCCAGTGAGGTCAACCACGACCACCTGCGCGACCTCGGCGCGATCCCGGTGGCCTACGGCGACGGGCTCGCCGACCGGGTGCGCGCGCTGGCCCCCGGCGGCGTGGACGCGGCCCTCGACGGCGCCGGCGGCCACGCCCTGGAGGTCTCGCTCGACCTGGCCGCCGACCGGGGGCGCATCGTCACGCTGGTCGAGCACGGCAAGGCGGCCGAGCTGGGCGTCAGGACCGTGATGGGCGAGCGCACCGCCGAACGCCTCGGCCGGTACGCCGCCCTGTACGCCGAGGGCCGGTTCGCCTTCCCGGTGCGGCGGACGTACCGGCTGGAGGAGGCCGCCGACGCCCACAGGGAGGTCGAGACCGGCCACGGCCGGGGCAAGGTCGTCCTGGTGACGGACTGAGGTTCCCCGCTCCTCGCATTCCGGGCGGGCCGGTTCAGTCGGCGTTCTTGTGACGCTGGTTGAACCGGCCCGCCTTCGCGCGGTTGCCGCACACCTCCATCGAGCACCACCTGCGGCTGCCGTTCTTGCTCACGTCCAGGAACCACAGGACGCAGGCCGGGTTCGCGCACTTGCGCAGCCGTTCGGGACGCCCGCGCAGCAGCGGGACGACGGCGGCGGCCGCCGTCCAGGCCGCCTCCCAGGCCGGATCGCTCACCACGACCGTGTCACGCGGCCCGTCGTCGCCCACCTGCGGCCTGGTCGCGCCCTCGTCGAGTACCGCGTTGAGCCGGTCGTGCCCGCGTCCTTCGAGCAGCCCGCGCAGCGCGTCACGTGCCAGGACGAGGCGGTCGCGCACGCGTTCCAGATCGTCCTCGCCCGGCAGGCCGTGGTCGCCGAGCCAGGCGCGTACGCCTTCCAGGTCGTCGAACTGGTCCACGAGGGCGCCCTGGTCCACCCACACGGTGTCCACCAGGTCCAGAGCCAAGGGCTCGTCGCGGAGCGGCCGTATCCTCACTGCCTCTAACCCCTCAAAGCGATTTGACTGGTTAACTTTCGCCATGCTATCACTTAACCAGCAAAACGGATTTAGCCGGTTAGAGGAGTGTTGACATGACTGTTCAGTACCGCACCGCTGTGATCGACGGACTCGACGTGTTCTACCGGGAGGCGGGCGACCCCTCGGCGCCCACGCTGGTGCTGCTGCACGGGTTCCCGACCTCGTCGGTGGCCTACCAGGAGCTGATCGCCGAGCTGGCCGACGAGTTCCACCTGATCGCGCCCGACTACCCCGGATTCGGCCACAGCTCGGCCCCTGCCGCCGACGAGTGGGAGTACACCTTCGACCACCTGGCCGACGTCGTCGACCAGCTGCTCGACACCCTCGGCCTCACCAAGTACGCCCTCTACGTGCACGACTACGGCGCCCCGGTCGGCTTCCGCCTCGCCACGCGGCACCCCGAGCGCATCACCGGCATCGTCACCCAGAACGGCAACGCGTACGAGGAGGGCCTGACGCCCTTCTGGGAGCCGCTGCGCAAGGCGTGGGCCGACCCGTCCGAGGAGAACACCTCCGCGCTGCTCGGCCTGCTCACGCCCGAGGCCACCCACTGGCAGTACACGCACGGCGTCCGTGACGCCGGCCTGGTCAACCCGGACAAGGCGGTCCTCGACCAGGCCCGGCTCGACCGGCCCGGCAACCACGCCGTCCAGCTCGCCCTCTTCGTGGACTACGGCCGCAACCCGGGCCTCTACCCGGAGTGGCAGGAGTACCTGCGCACCAACCAGACGCCGGTGCTGGCCGTCTGGGGGCGGCACGACGAGATCTTCGGCCCCGACGGCGCCCTCGCCTTCGACCGGGACACCAAGCGCGTGCAGATCCAGCTCCTGGACGCGGGCCACTTCGCCCTGGAGACGCGCGGCCCGCAGATCGCCGCCCTGGTCCGCGACTTCCTCCGCCGCCTCTCCGACTGACGGGAGCCCCCCGATGTCCCACCGCCGCCGCCGGAGCGTCGCCGCCGGCACCGGCTCGGCCGCCCCGGTGACCGCCCGTCCGCATGACTCCGCCGCGCTCCCGTCCCCGGCCGTCCACCGCGTACCCCCGCCACGGGGGCGAGCGGTGGGGCCGGCGGCGGGGACGG